>JBBRQX010000333.1:0-3666 GCA_038225745.1 Pseudanabaenales cyanobacterium
CTAGTCAAATTGTGCCACTGGCGCAAACTGCTCAGCAAGAAATTCAAGTTTTGCAAGAATGGGCTGCATCTGGCAAAGCCAGATTAGCTTCGCGACAAAATACATTTAGGGGCTAACCCAAAAAGCTATGGCTCACGCGCCGCGTGCGCCATAGCTTATGCCTAACTTAAGCTTGAAACTCTTTGATTAAAGCGGCAATTTGCGCGATCGCATTAGCATCTTCGCTCTGATTCATATTCTGAATATATTCATCACGACGCTGATCAAGATCAGCGATCGTGCTTAATAAACTTTGATTAGTTAAATCTTCTTCAAAGAGAACTGCACTATAGCCGCGAGATTGAAAAGACTTCGCATTAAGAATCTGATCGCCGCGACTGGATAATTTGGATAGAGGAATTAATAAATTAGGCTTGCGTAATGTCAAAAACTCAAACACGGCATTAGCGCCCGATCGCGATACAACTAAATCCGCGATCGCCAAAATATCTGCTAGTTCTGTTCCCAAATATTCAAATTGTTGATAGCGCGGATGACCATTGAGATTAATATCCAGATTTCCTTTGCCACAAGCATGAACAACTTGATATTTCTGAGTGAGCACATCTAAAACAGAACGTACTGCTTGATTGATTTTCGCCGAACCTGTACTTCCACCAACCACAAATAGCACTGGCAACTCTGCATTAAATCCACAAAATTCTCGCCCTCTTTCTACATTTCCTTGGAGAATATCTGGACGAATTGGTAAGCCTGTATGCTTGATTTTGTTGCCATACTTAGCCAGATGTTTGGCAGTTTCGGGGAATGTCACACAGACTTTACTAGCAAAGGGAATTGAGAGACGATTGGCTAAACCCGAAGAGAAGTCTGACTCATGGATAATCACAGGAATTCGTTGCAACCAAGCCGCAAAGATGACAGGGACAGTCACAAATCCGCCCTTAGAAAATACAACTTGGGGCTTGATTTTGGCGATCGCCAAATAAGCATCAAATATTCCCTTAATCACTTTAAAAGGATCGATGAAATTCTGCCAAGAAAAATATCGCCGTAACTTCCCCGATGAAATGCCATGATAGGGAATCCCAACTTCCGCAACTAGCTGCTTCTCGATACCATGATTAGAGCCAATATATTCAACTTCCCAACCATCAGCTTCGAGGGCAGGAATTAAAGCAAGATTAGGGCTAACATGACCACCAGTGCCACCGCCAGTTAGTACAATTTTAGCTTTCTTTTGATCTTTAGTCTGATTAGTTGCGCCCACAGGTATTAATTGTCTCTAGATATTTTGGTATTGAGAATACTTAATTTTTTACTTCAGTTATTGTAGCGATTTGTTGGCAATTCCCCAATTTTTAGTATCTATTTTAAAATCTATAGTCTCGAGATTTTTTAACATGAGGTATTACCGACCTTAATCTCGAATGTGATAAATGAAGTATTCTTACGATCACAAAACTAAGTACGTCTATCTCGCTCTAAATCTGAAATAGCTTTGTCACAAGCCCATGTCGGAGATTTCTCAGGATAGTTCTTTATATTTCCCTCAATTAATCTACGGGCGAGAGCTTCGTCACCATTGACCATTTTTATCAACGTCTTGAATGAATTGATCGATACGTCGCGATTAGATGGTGAATTAACCTTATTTGCTTTCGCTATCTCATGTAATCGTCTTTTTTCTGCTAGTTTGCGATCGTAATCTTCCTGACGAGAGCGAAGCGCTTCTGCTCTAAGCTGTTCCTGTGATTTGCGCTTTGGATATTCTTCCTGACGAGAGTGAAGCGCTTCTGCTTGTGATTTGCGCTTTGGATATTTGCGCCTAATATCTTCAATTGTCGGGGTTTTAGTTTGTGGTTTTGGCTTTGTCAAAAAGTACAGGATTACTATCATTAGAAGCGCAAAAATCAATATTGTCTGCATAATTACCCTTTCTTCGTGATACAGCCTTTGCCATATCCCTCTGCATTCAATCCAAGGAACACACATTTATTACCATCACAGCCAACAGCACCCGCTAAGTGGTAGTTAAATAAGAAATTTGAGTCGAATTCCTTTTTTTGATTTTTTAGATAGTCAATCCACTCGCGAGTTGCGTCGCTTAGTGTCTTAGTTCCAGCAATGCCAATATTTACACCCACTGGAACATACTTATAAATACTGTCTGAAAGATATTCTTTTGATTGAAATCCATACTCAAATTTCATATTGTCAGTACAAAGCTTTGTTTGAGGATTAGTGTAAGCAAAGTAGTTATATTGATTCATATCCTTAGCCCTTGCTACCGCTAGTTTATAAGCTTTGGTGCTGTAGTTTATCGGTGACTTACCGTTCTCTTTTCGGTAACGATTAATTTCATTAATCGCTTTTTTTGATTCATCCTCAGAGGACACGATGAACAGATTGGCATCGGGGGCATTGCTTTTGTCTACAAAATTAGAATTGTTGCGAGAAAGCAAAGGGTTCGGACTGGTAAGAAGATTTTTAGAATTGGCACTAGCCAGCAGTGCGACCCCTACAATACTCAATCCAATTATTTGTGGTTTACTTAATCTCATTTCCTCTCTTTATTTCACTATGCCCTCTGTATTCTGACCAATTTATCACACATTAGTCGGTAAATCCGAGTAATGTGTCAAATTTTCATGATTAGTTGCGCCCACAAGTATTACTTTACTGTTAAATATTTTAAGGCGATCGCTGATACGATAAAAAATATTTAGTGTTATTGCCCCGTACATGATGGATTTTCAGTCAGTTATTTTGGCGTTGCAAAAGTATTGGAGCGATCGCGGATGTCTGATTGCTCAACCCTACGACATCGAAAAGGGTGCTGGCACAATGAGTCCACATACTTTTTTGAGAGCGATCGGTCCTGAACCTTGGAGCGTTGCCTATGTCGAGCCATGCCGCCGTCCCACCGATGGGCGCTATGGACAAAACCCCAATCGCTTACAACATTATTATCAATTTCAGGTAATTCTCAAGCCATCTCCCGATGATGTACTAGACCTATATCTAAATAGTCTCAAACATTTAGGCATTGATCCCGCCGATCATGATGTGCGATTTGTCGAAGATGATTGGGAATCACCCACCCTTGGCGCGTGGGGTGTTGGTTGGGAAGTTTGGCTCGATGGAATGGAAGTCACCCAATTTACCTATTTTCAACAGGTTGGCGGCTTAGACTGTCGCCCCGTTTCTGCGGAAATCACCTATGGGCTAGAACGCTTAGTCATGTACTTGCAAGGGGTGGACTCGGTTTACGATATTGTGTGGCGATCGCATCCCACTCTAGGCAACATCAAATATGGTCAGGTGCATCACCAAGGTGAAATCGAGCATAGCGGCTATAACTTCGGCAACTTTGGCGGACAACCACAAGATTCCGACTTGCTGTTCCAATTATTTATGCAATACGAAAAAGAAGCCGCACATTTACTAGAAGCGAATTTAGTATTACCCGCCTTTGATTACGTTTTGAAATGTTCGCATTCCTTTAATTTGTTAGACGCTAGAGGCGTAATTTCCGTAACTGAGCGAGTGCGATACATCGGACGTATTCGCAATTTAGCTCGACAGGTCGCCAAACTTTATTACGCTCAAAGGGAGTCTCTGGGCTTTCCTTTGGGCGCTGAGCTAGCCCTTTCGCAATAAGCC
>JBBRQX010000334.1:0-3640 GCA_038225745.1 Pseudanabaenales cyanobacterium
ATCGCGTATTCGCCAAAAGTCGTGGTCAGAAAGATAATTTTTCTGGTTAAGCAAAAAACTTCTGAACCGCGGATTAGACGGATTAACTGATTTCACAGAAATAAATATAAATATTAATGCAAAAACAGCGCTTAGCGATGTTTTTACATCATATCCAAAAAATCTGCGAAATCGTTAAATCCGCTTAATCCGCGATTCAGAAGTTTTATTAACTGGGGTGCAAGGATTCGAACCTCGGAATGTCTGGACCAAAACCAGATGCCTTACCACTTGGCGACACCCCAATGTAATCGCTGCACGTTTTACAAATTACTTTGTTATCGCAGTAACTACTATAGCAAATGCACATAGGTTTTTGTCAACCTACTGAGCAAAGTTTTTTTTAAATGACTTGATAAGCTGATGCGCCTTTAAGTTGCAAGATGATTGTGCCGCGCTTCGCGCGGCACAATCATCTTCTGGTTTTCGACATGCATTTTAAATGTCGATCAGCTTACCGTCGATCGCGAATGTCAAAAAAAGCCTTTTTGGCAAAACTTTTTTTGACATTGTTGCCAAGCATACTCAAGAGTCGCGACCCTAGGCTGTATGTTGTTAGTTATAAGAGGCAAATAATATATCAGTTTGATTATTTGCAAATTCCAAATCATCGGAACCTGTAGCATTCTTAAACGTTAAGCACGAACATATATGGCGAATAACCCTCCCTTTTCGAGCAAAAGAGCTAATGCAAAAAGAAAGAGGAATGCTGCCGTTGCTGGTGCTGCCCCAATATCTAGGCAAGCTTCTAATAAAAGTAATTGGCTAAATAATTTACCGATCAGCGCCAAAATTCTTTTCGCGATTGGCTCGACAAGCTTTTTTTCGTTATTAGGCTTGACGATCGCCTCTTTGTACCTAAATAGTAGTCTTGCACCAATTGTGAACGAAGAAGCTCAAAAACAGCTATCTAACGCCACATTGTTTGTATTTGGCTTAGGCTTTATTTTGATCGTGATTAGTTCATTATTTGGCTTGTTTATTGGTAGTAGCCTTAGCAAAAGGATTCGGGGACTGGAGGCGATCGCCAGACAATATGCCGCAGGGGACTTTGGCGCAACCGTAGAGATTGGCGCACAGGATGAGATTGGTAAGTTAGCCGATGTTTTTAAACTGATGACGTTTAACCTTGCTCAAAACAAGCAAGACCAGTCGATCTCCCAAATCGAGGCTGAATCTCAAAATAATATTTTTCAAGATGAAATTTCGCATCTACTTGATGTGGTTTCGGAACTGGAAATGGGGGACTTAACAGCTAGGGCGGAAGTTAGTCCCCATGCGACGGGTTTAATTGCCGATACGCTCAATCGTTTGTCGGAGCAGCTAGCGGAGGTGCTGGCGACAGTGTTGCAAACCGCGCAACCAGTAACGCTGCGAACCGATCGCCTTGAACAGTTGGCGATCGCGGTATCACAAAATGCTGAGCAACAAGAAGCCTTAGTCGTGCAAGCTCGTTTGGGAATTGAGGATGTAAACGAATTGGCGCAAGATGCAGCGCAACAGGCGATCGCGGCTAACAAAGCCGTGCAGAGAGTGCGATCGGCGGTGCGACAAGGGGAAGAACAAATTATTTACCTAACTGCTTCGATTGCGTCTCTGCAAGCGGCGACCGTACAGATGGTGCAAAGAATTAGAAATCTGGGGGAATTCGTGGCGCTTGCCAAGCAGTTTGTGCTAGATCAAAAGCGCCTCGCATCTTTAACTCAGGTTTTGGCGACTAATGCCTCAATGGTGGCAGCGCGGGCGTTAGAACAACGCGATCCCGATCAGTTTGCGTCAGTCGCAAGGGAATTTGAAGCGATCGCTGCACAGGTGAATAACTTGGCAACCCAAACCAATCAGGGGCTGGTGGTATTGCAACAACGGACGGGATTTGTGGATGTGGTTGTGTCGGGTATCGATCAAGACGTGCGCGATGTGAATAGCCTTGTGTCGGACTTTACTAATAGTGTAAATAGTTCGGAGCAGTCATTTACGAACATTGCGACTGTAACCGAAGAATTAGCTGAAATTGGTGTAGCCGTAACCGATTCATCGCGATCAATCGCCGAAGCCGTCAAATTCAGTTTATCCTCGATCCAAGACATTGAGGCGATCGCCGAACGTTCTGCTTCTCAGGCACAATTTACCCGCGAGCAATCGGGCAAAATGGGCATGTTGGCGCGTCAACTATTAGAAAGGGTACAGTTTTTCCGTTTGCCCCCAATGGTGCAATCTGATATCACAGAAACTGATGACATGGATGCGATTGAAGTTGAGAAATTTCAGGTTGTGAGTTGATTGTAGAATAATGCCAAATTCAGAATTTAATGATTTACAACTGCAAGAAGAACTGCGGACTCTATTTGAATTAGATACCCAGAAGTATTTGCAACTATATGTGCAGACCGTCCATCAGCTAAATGCTCCCAATTGGCGTGAAGATATTCAGCAACTCTATCGCTGTGTGCATACGATTAAAGGCGGGGCTGTAACTGTTGGATTTCTCGCCGTACTTCAAGTTTCGACCATATTAGAAGATTTACTTTCCGATTTGCGCTATCTCGACACTGCGCCACCTTTAGCCGATGGACAGTTAGCTCAGTCCTTGATCGAAGCAGGGGAGTTACTGATCGGCTCTGTCCAGATCGGCGATCTCAGCGACCCTGATGCGGCAGTGAAATATATTCAAACTTTGCGCGATCGCATTCAGTCTGAATATTTGCCTGAATGGAATGAAATGCGCCAAGTTCAGCAAGAATTTGCCGATCAAGGTTTTGATCTGGTGATCCTTGAGCTAGAAATGGCGATCGAAGATTTGCCGCTTACAGGTGAAGTTCCAAGCGATGCTTGTGAGATTGCTAAACAAACAATGCAGCAGTTACAGGAAATTGGTGTAGAAATAAATCTAACGGCAGCTTGGCATGAATTTTTGCAAAAGGGGCAAGAATTATGCGATCGCCTAGATTGTGAACTATGGCAAGCGGAATGGATGCCGTTTTTAAAAAAGGTCAAAGAGAGCGCTCGTCAGGGTGGCATATTTGAAATTGAGCAAGCCCCGATTGTTGCCCCTTTAAACCTAGAAGTTCCATCCATCGAAAGTACCGAGATTCAATCTTTAACGAATTCTCCTGTTTCGCCTGTTGCAGACATTCAGATTCCTGTGCCACTCGATCGCCTAGAGCGATCGTCGCAATATCTCGTTGAGACCCTCATGGCAACCCGCGCCACACAAGGTTTTTATCAATCTGTTTACTCTAATCTATTACCCCTAGTTTCGCTTGCTCAAAACAGTGTGCAGTACATTACCCAACTGCGAGAAGTCCAAGATGATTATGCGCTGCTAGATGTTGCAGGGGAACAAGATGGGCTGAAGGTTGAGCGCTATCGTCAAGGCTATACAGCGATCAACCGTTTATTAGAAATTAGCTTGCGGTTGATTGAGCTAGGCTCAGAAACAGGCGAATCCGCAAGGCGCACCTCTGATAGCATTCAAGTTCTAGATCGCAGCTTACGCAATCTTCAACAAACCATTGAAGAGAGTCGTCTTGTTCCTTTTGCGTCTTTAGCTTTTAGATCGCGAGGAATCTTACGAGATCTGATGACTCGCGTTGGTAAAGCC
>JBBRQX010000335.1:0-3639 GCA_038225745.1 Pseudanabaenales cyanobacterium
ATGTCCATTTAGTGATGAATCGCGGCGAACGTGGTAAATCATTAGTGACGCTAACTATGCCGCCAAGCGATCGCCGCGTAGTTCAGTTTGATTTTCTTTATCCTGCTGATGCTACACCGCCGCAAGTTTTAACCGTAACGACCAATTAAAACCCAAGAAGCTGTGACGCACGCGCAGCGTGCGTCACAGCTTCTTGGGTTTTACATAAACTGGCAAGTGTCGTCATTATCATTGCCATAAAAAATGCCACTTGGTTGCGTAAAATCGCTGTCGTCAGAGAGTGATAAGTTACCTTCCGCAGGGTGTTGCATTGATTGAGATTGAAGCTGATCGTATAAAGTCTTGACGGCTTGGAGAATGTAACTGGCTGACTGATCGTAAGCATTGGGTTCACTTAGCGATCGCGCAGTTTGCCAGATCGTATTTTCGACTTTATCAAAGGTAGAATATGCGTAAAATAGTTGTCGTAGTAATCCATCTAGACTATGGGTTTTTAAATCTTGCCAGTTATCGCGATTGGGATCGAAAGGATAATAAAGCACTGAAAACAACAAGATTTTCGCTCGCATGGAACTAGTAAATCGCATTATCTCCAATCGCAAGTCAAATAAATTGCTAGCAATTTGCGGATTGAAGGGGACTTTACTTCTATTTTCTAAATTAGGATTAGGTTGATTAAAAATTGGGGCGATCGCTTCAAAATTATCTTCAACGTGATTAAGATCTACGCGATCGGGATAAAGAGGCGCTAACTTTATGAGCAGTAAATTACCGATCGCTAAATACTCCGCAGGTTTAGAAACTTTTTGAATTGCTTCTTGAAGCAGTGCTTCCAATTGTCCAAAAGTAGGCATAAATGAAACTAATTCTCTTAATAAACTTGCCCAATCCACACTATTTAATTGGCGCAGATCGCTTTCCCACACATCTTGATAGGTATAAAGCAATAGCTTTTTTAGCCGCATTTGCTGAGCATCTGTATCAATGTCATAGGCTACCCATGTATAAATATCAGAGTCATCATTAGGATAAGAAGCGAGCAATGGTAATGCATCTTCTGTAAAACTAAATTGACTATTTGATGGAATTTCTGAAATGAATGATTTGTTGACTACTTCTTGATCATTTTGTGAAGTATTAATTGGTGCGATAAGTTGCGCCGAGCCAGCATTAATCACTAGGTGGCTGACTGAGTAAGAAACGGGTTGATTAATAGATTCAGATCTTGGATTAAATTGAGAAGAAACTACAGGTTCGGCGATCGCTGATTGTTGATAAAGTTTAGACGCTGCATTAAAAATAATTTTAGCAACGATCAAGTATTGGCGCTGCTTGGGGACGGCGATAGTTTTGACAGATTTTACTAAGTTCTCTTTTAGAGCTTCAATAGTTGGATACTGTTGATATAAATCCTGAAGTAGTTCCACAAAGCTAAAATTATTTAAACGGGTGAGATCGTTTTCTAAAATGCCTGTACATATTAGGCATATTAGCTTTTTGGCTCGCACTGGATCTTCACTCATCTCCAGATCATCGGAAACATCATCAATGAGTTTCTCAATTAAACTCTTGATCTCGTTTTGAGGAATGTCAACATTTGATGATAACTTAGCAAGCGATGGCGAAACTTCACTAACAATCGTATTGGCAAGCGATCGCGTAAGTAAAGGTTGCAGCGCCGCTAACACTGCATCTGCTGATTGATAGCGTTGGCGAAAATCAAAGCACACCATTTTATCGATCACATCGGCAAGGGTCGGCGTAACTTCAGCGCGATCGCGCCAACAAAACTCACTGGTAATTGGATCTTCAGGAATCTGATTTGGTGCTAGTCCTGTCAATGCTTGCAAAGCAATCATCCCGATCGCGTAGATATCGCTGGCATACATCGTCTTGCCGCTATATTGCTCATTGGGCATATAGCCGGGGGAACCAATTACCAGACTCGAAGTATGCCCTAACTGGCTGATTGGTTGGGTGCTAACTTCTTTGACCGCCCCGAAATCAATTAAGACAATTTTTTTGTCAATAGCGCGACGGATCAGATTACTGGGCTTGATATCTCGATGAATCACCTGTTGACGATGCACAAAGGAAAGAGTTGTTAAAATATCCGTCAGAAAATCAATTGTGTAATGCTCCCCCAAACATAGCCCCCGCTTAATTTCTTGAGTCAATACATCGCCTTCAACCAATTCTTGAGCAAGAAAAAACTCCTCGTCTTCCTCAAAGTGTGCCAATAAACTGGGAATACAATCATGCTTACCCAATCGATAAAGTACTTTCGCCTCTTTATCAAATAATTCGCGGGAGATCCTTAAAATTTCTGCTTGCGATGATGCAGGCTTAAGCTGCTTGATCACACAGGAAGGGCGATCGGGCAAATATCCATCTTCTGCAATAAATGTTTGGCTGAAGCCGCCACCGCCAAGAACTTTGACGATTTTATAGCGCCCAGTTAGAGTTTTACCGAGCATAGTCATTTTAGCAAGTACGAATTTAAATATTTTTGCATTTCCTTAACATTGTTGCAAGTTAAATTTCGCAAATTTTTGCAAAATATAGCGATCGCCAAGTATGTAAGGACATAAACCCCAAAAAGTAGATGCGGCGCTCCACGCCGTATCTACTTTTTGGGGTTTTGTATTGAATATTTTTTAAATTTTGTCGATGCTAATGCGATCGTCAAACACAAAACACTCACCTTCCCAAATACTCTCTTCTTTTGGAACTTCTTCTATATATTTAAGAATACCGCCCTTAAGGTGATATACCTCGCTAAATCCTTGAGACAACATATAGGCACTTGCCTTTTCACAACGAATTCCTCCTGTGCAGAACATGGCAATCTTTTGGTGCTTTTCTGGATTTAGTTGCTCCTGTACATAATCAGGAAATTCCCCAAAGGTCTCTAAATTAGGATTAACCGCGTTTTTAAATGTTCCAAATTCCACTTCATAATTATTGCGCGTATCAATTACAATCACATCAGGATCGGCGATTAGTTCATTCCAATCTTGAGGATCAATATAAGTACCAACTCGATATCTAGGGTCAATATCTGGCATACCCAAAGTCACAATCTCTTTTTTGAGTCGCACTTTCATGCGTTGAAATGGAATCCCTTGGCAATAGGATTCCTTATGTTCTAAATTCTGAAGTCGTGGATCGTTACGCAAATAAGCCAACACAGCATTGATCGCTTCTCGACTACCTGCGATCGTGGAGTTGATCCCTTCTTTTGCTAAAAGAATTGTCCCTTTTAATTGATGCGTATCGCAAAATTCCTTAAGTGGAATCCGCATCATTTTATAATCTGGCAATTCTGTAAAATGATAAAAAGCCGCCACTACGTGTGACGTAATGCAAGTCCCAATATTATCTTGGCTTACGTTGGTAATTTGTGCTTGCAGACGATTTACTTGTTTGATTCTACTCATTCATCTAAGAATTTGCTTAAGGGCGATCGCTTTGACTATACGTGAAAATATACTACAGTTGACACTCTCAGCGAGTTAACGCGACTGAGATTCCTGATTCAGCGAGACAACTTACCAGATAGACTTACATCTACTTGGCAGAGGTCGAACTCTCCACAGGCGTAGAAATTTCCGTATGCCCTACGGTATTTTTCAAACC
>JBBRQX010000336.1:0-3629 GCA_038225745.1 Pseudanabaenales cyanobacterium
GAAGCGGTACTTTTAGTTCTTTTCTTACCAATTGCTAAGTAGCTAGAATCTAAAAAGCTGTGGCGCACGCTGCACGTGCGCCACAACTTTTTGGGTTTTAAGGTTTCTTTTGCCTAGCTACTTATATTTTATTGCTTGGAGAATAGTGGCAGAATAAAGGCGATCGCAATGCCACCAATTACTAAAACTTCAAAAATTAAGGGAATCGTACCTCTCGGTTTAAGCTGAAAACTACGAAGCCAAGCTTTTGGCATGTCCTCAGCGCGAACCTTCCAGTTATAAATCGAGAGCAATAGAGGCATCCCCCCAACTTTGGCACTCATCAGCAAGTGCATCGCAATACTAAGAATCATCAATAACCATGCAATCAGATGTCCGCTATACCAAGCATGGTTAAACTGTTCGTTAGGCAACCATTCTTCTTGCATCATCCGACCTGTGATCACGGCAAAGGTTCCAGACAGAAGCATAACGGTATTCGTGAGACGCTGCAATGATATCCACCAAATCGGTTTGCCAATTTCTTGAAAATGTGACAGGGATTGTGGTTGGACTAAGCGGCGTGAGCCGACATGGAAGCAATATATGGCAAAAATCGGTAATGCTATTAAAAATGTAAGCGTGATCGTACCGTGAATTCCTTGCGTATTCGGAATTATTGGTAAATTAAGTGTGCCAAATCGTTTGTCGTATCGGTCATAGACTAAAAATCCTGTAATCAGCGCGGCGAAAACTAATAACGCGATCGCATTATGCAATAGCCGCAGGAGAATAGGTTGATAGGGCGCGATTGGAGAACTCATTATTTTTTTAAACTTGGCAATCTAAAGCTAATATATATTCAAAATTGCTTTTGGGGTAAAAAAATGCCTAAGTTCGTTTTGTATTTCTTAATGTTCGTTGGTGCAATCGTTGTCGCTGCATGGGTATCTCGTGAGGCTAGCTACTTTTTTAATAATTTGCTTTATTGGATTCGCTATAACTGGTTACCCACAGTGGGATTAGTAGTTTTAGGCGCGATCGCCTACAAAGTATTTAGCAGCAAATCATGATCGAATATGACAGATGATATAGCAACGCTAATCCTCACAGCTTGCGATCGCAACACATTATCAGGTCAACGCAATTATGCAATCTTGCGATTATTAATAGAAAAGTCACTCAAGCGTCAACAGATTGCGGCGATTAGTATTAGTGATTTTGATTATGAAGAGCGATCGCTTCAGATTCAACGGCGCTATATACGGCAAGATTGGCAACATCAACCTGAAATTATTAGTCTCAGCTTAGACACAGCCAACGCATTACAAGACTGGCTGACTTCGATTTATATTCCTGATGAGTTACAAGATACTCAAGCACCGTTATTTATAGCTTTAGACCGCGTTAATTACGGACATCGGTTGACGGGAACAGCTATTTATAGCCTTGTCAAACGGGCGGCGATTAATGCGGGAATTACTGAGGCGATCGCCCCCGAACAGTTACGTTTTAGTCAGAAAAAGCATATCTCAAATAAAGATTCTGAGATATCCTGCGAGACTTTATTTGAGAATCAAGTGAGAGAAGAAGAGGCGATCGCCTCTTCTTCTCAAAACCTTCCCTATGCGCTCACCGAATTTAGTTCCGATATCTTAACGGCGTTACTTATCGATAAACGCAGTCTCAATACTAGACGCGCCTATGAGAAGGATTTACATTATTTTTTTCTTGCCGCCTATGGAGAGAAGCCCACCGAAGTGGTGATTGCCATGTTTTTGCAACTAAATCGATTTGACGCAATCGCGATCGCCCTACGATACAAATCAGACTTAATCGCAAAAGGCTTAAAGGAAGCCACGATTAACCGCCGTCTATCTGCACTGAAATCATTAGTAAACTTCGCCGCCAAATTGGGGAAATGCAATTGGAATCTCGATGATGTCCAAACTGAAGTAGTCCAGTCCTATCGCGATACAACAGGGATTAAGCCCGATGGTATCCGCACAATGCTGCTGCATGTTAATCGCGACACAACTAAAGGAAAACGTGATTTCGCGATTTTGCGACTGCTTTGGGACAATGCCCTGCGCCGCAATGAAGTTGTCAGCGTCAACATCGGTGATTTTGATCTCGACAGGCGATCGCTACAAATTTTAGGAAAGGGACGTGGCTCTCAAAAGAGTCTCATTAGTCTTAATACGGGAACAGCTAACGCAATTCAAGACTGGCTATCTTGCTTTGAGACTGAGAATATAAATCAACCTTTATTTCATGCGATCGATCCTGCTAATCGTGGACATAGACTAACAGGCGCAGCCATTTATCAAATTGTTTCTCAAATTGCGAAAGGTTCAGGAATTTCCAAACAAATGTCTCCCCACCGTATTCGCCACTCAGCGATTACCGCCGCCCTTGATGCCACCAATGGCAATGTCCGTAAAGTCCAAAAACTGTCGCGCCATAAAAAGCTCGATACCCTCATGCTCTATGACGATAATCGTACTAATATGCAAGGTGAAGTATCTAGCTTACTCGGCGATTTGATATAGAGCATGGCTAGCATTGCGGTAAGCTAGAAAGCGACTTTTGAGAAAACTATTATGAGTATTTTCCTGCAAACGCTTTCACAAGCTAATGCAATTTACGTTAGACAAAAATTTGAAATTGCTGAAATATTTGGCTTTGAAACGCGAAACCGTTATCAGATTCAAACTGATGATGGACAGCAATTTGGTTACTGTGCTGAACCAAAATTAGGTTTTCTGGATGCGATCATGCGCCAGTTTTTAGGACATTGGCGAGTTTTTAATATTGTGGGAACCGATATGGAAAATCAACAGGTTTTTCGCGCCCATCACCCTTTTCGTTGGTTCTTTCAGCGCCTTGATGTTTTTGGGGCAGGCGATCGCGCGGTGGGAAGTTTACAACAAAAATTTGCATGGTTTAACAAGAAATTTGAATTTCTTGATACTAGGGGCAGGGTAATCATGACCATGAACTCCCCACTTTGGAAAGTTTGGACATTCCCGATCAAAAAAGGAGAAAGGGAAGTATCCGTAATTGAAAAGAAATGGTCAGGGTTGAGTAAAGAGCTATTTACGGATGCTGATAATTTTAGAGTTCGCTTTACCGATGTGAAATTGACGGCTGACGAAAAGTTGTTGCTACTAGCTGGCGCAGTGTTTGTCGATCTCTTATACTTTGAGACTAAAGCTTCTTAATAGTCAGATATTAACTTGAATTTTCAGATTATCCATTACGAAGAAATCGACTCCACCAACAGCGAAGCATGGCGATTAATCGATTTAGATCCCCCTCAATCCCCCTTAAGAAGGGGGAAGAATATCTTCTCCCTTCTTAAGGGGGGCCGGGGGGGATCGTTAGAATCCAACAACATCGCTGATAACTTGGGTGTACACAGTAGCCTCTATGGAAAAGTAATTATTGCCAAGCGCCAAACTAAAGGTAGAGGTCAACGTGGTAATAGTTGGCAGTCAGACTTGGGCGGATTGTTTATGTCTGTGATTTTGCAGCCAAACTTAGCGGCGGCGGACGCTCATCAAATTACATTATGGACAGCTTGGGGAATTGCTAAAGCACTTAATGAAACAGGCGCAAATGTAAAACTAAAATGGCTAAACGATCTA
>JBBRQX010000337.1:0-3576 GCA_038225745.1 Pseudanabaenales cyanobacterium
GTATAACTGTGAATGTGGCTTTGTCTGCGATCGCGATGTTAATGCTGCAATAAATTTAGTACGGCTAGTTAAGTCGGATTTTAAGCCTGTGGACAAGAAGGAGCCGTCTCCCTTGGTTGAATCAGGAAATAAACAGCAAATTAGGTTTGCATAGGTTTTTTATAACGGAGTAAAGTATAGAAAGCAACGTTCTTGAGTTGATTTCTGTGCAGGAAGATTTTCGGTTAATTGTTGATTTGGTAACTGTGCTTGCCGCCGCATCGTTTGGCGGTTTATTTGCGGCCGCGCTGCGATTACCAGTTTTATTGGGCTACATTTTTGGTGGCATCATCGTTGGCCCCACGGGTTTGGGGCTGATCAAAGAACTGATTCAGGTAGAAACCCTCGCTCAGTTTGGCGTGGCGTTTTTGTTATTTGCTCTCGGCGTAGAATTTTCGCTAAAGCAATTAAATAAGGTTAGAGCGATCGCCCTAGGCGGCGGCTCATTACAGATTTTGCTAACGATCGCCTTGACTACGGGTGTATCCGTATTTGTGGGATGGGTGGAGACTCCCGCTCAGGGTATTTTCCTAGGCGGTATCTTGTCGCTGTCATCGACGGCGGTAGTGCTGCGAAGCTTGATGGAAGCTAATGAAACCGAGTCTGCACAAGGACAGGTGACATTGGGGATGTTAATTATTCAAGATCTGGCTCTGGGCTTGATGTTGGCGGTGTTACCCGCATTAAATCATCCTGAAACTGTTGGTATCGAAGTTGCCAAAGCTTTAGCCGTGACTGCTTTATTTGCAGGAGCCGCGATCGTGGCTGGGATTTGGGTGATCCCGCCGTTTTTGCGATGGGTAGCGAGTACCGAGAGTCGCGAGTTATTTGTGCTGAGCGTGATTGTGTTGTGTCTGGGGATTGCGCTCCTGACCGAACAATTAGGCTTGTCGATTGAAATGGGCGCATTCGTGGCAGGTTTGATGATTTCTGAGGTGGAGTATGCCGATCAGGCTCTCACCTATGTCGAACCATTGCGCGATGTATTTGCCACTTTATTTTTTGCGGCGATCGGCATGTTGATCGATCCCATATTTTTATTACAAAATTGGGAATTGATTCTAAGTCTGGTCGCGATCGTGATGATCGGTAAGTTCTTGATTGTCGTGCCTTTGGTTAGCATTTTTCGCTATCCCCTGAGAGTTGCCATCTTTGCAGGATTAGGCTTAGCCCAGATTGGCGAATTTTCGTTTGTACTTGCCAGTGAAGGGCAGAAATTAGGACTAGTTTCGCGGCGTGTATACTTGCTGATTTTAGGGACAACCGCAGTTACTTTGGTGATTACGCCTTTCTTACTAAAGGCAACACCGCAGATCCTGCTGCTACTCGAAAAAGTGCCATTTCTCAAAGCTTGGATGAATAAATTAGATATGCCACAAGAGCTTTCGGATAATGCAAAACTGAAGAATCATGTGGTGGTTTGTGGCTATGGACGCATCGGACAGGGGATCGTAACTTTGTTACAGGCGAAAGGTTATCCCGTGTTGGTAATTGAGGAGGCGGAATCAAAAGTGCAGATTTTACGATCGCAAAATATTCCATATCTATACGGCAATTGTGCGAGTCTGTTGGTACTCGAAAAAGCCGAAATTGATCAGGCGCGATCAATGCTAATCGCCATCTCTGACCCGATCGCCACCAGACTAGCCGTACAGAGAGCCGTGAGTATTTCTCCCGCGATCGATATTGTGGCAAGGGCTGACAAAGATGCGGATATTGACACGCTCTATCAACTGGGCGCAAAAGAAGTTGTCCATCCCACCTTTGAGGCAAGTCTAGAGCTATCAACGCATCTATTAATTTGCTTAGGCGAAAAGTCTGAAGATATTCAGGCAGAAATTACGGCGGTGCGCCGTAGTCGCTATGCAAATTTTCGTCCTGATATTGCCTGTGTTTTGCCAGCGATCGCCCCGCTTTTACCGCCTAGCTCCAATCTAGTCGAGATCGATCAAGCGCAATCATGAAAGTAAAGCTTCAAGTAATTTATAAAATCTCACTAGCTGGATTTGTGGCGACTTATCTAGCCGCTTGTCAAGGTTCTAATCTTGGTAGTGATCTAGAAGTCGCGATCGCCCCGACTAAGTCGCCAACTCCTGAAGCGATCGCCGAAAAACCTGAACAACCAAAGCCGATCGCCACAATAACCACAACACCAACCGCAACACCCGAACCAACCGTAACCCCAACTCCTAATAGCGATCGCTTATCTACTCAAATCAACGCGATCGCCTTGCCATCTTTACCAAAAACACCAACCACCGAAAAAATTTCACTTAAAGCGCTATTTTATATAAATTTCGCTAATTCTCAGGCTCAATCCAATGAATTCAGCGACCTAGAAACAGCCCCCGCCGCCCTCAGACCTTGGCTCAAAGACTTAAACAAACTAGGCACGATCGCCCCAAAAATTGATCAACAATTTCAACCAAATATATTAGTTGCTCGCCGCGAGTATGCGCGATGGCTATTGCAAACCAATAATCGTCTTTATAAAAATCAACCCAGCCGCCAAATTCGACTCGCGCAGTCGAATGATATGGCAAGTTTTGCAGATATCCTTAATAACCATCCCGACTTTGCAATTATTCAAGGTTTAGCCAACGCAGGGCTGGTCAATGCGACAGGCGATCGCTTTCGTCCCAATGATCCGCTATTGCGCGAAGAGTTAGTGCAGTGGAAAATTCCCCTCGATCTCAGGCAGCCTCTGCCTAGCGCCACATTGGAAAGCATTAATCAAGTATGGGGTTTTAAAGATGGCGATCGCATTAGTGAGAATGCCTTGAGCGCAATTTTTGCCGATGCTCAATTGCGCGATCTTGCCAATATTCGGCGTAGTTTTGGCTTTACGACCATATTCCAACCACAAAAGCCAGTCACTCGCGCCGAAGCTGCCGCCTCACTTTGGTATTTCGGCACTGCCACCGATGGCATATCGGCAAGTAAAGCTTTGGAACTTGATAAATAAAACCCAAATATGATTCGGCGGGCTTTGCCCGCCGAATCATATTTGGGTTTTGAAATACATAAGTTATTTGATTTATGATCCTAAGCAGTGAATGTGGGTGTAATAATTAATCGAGTAAAACCAATTATTTTTGCAAATACTTATTGCAATAAAAAATTAGCGCATGAAAAAGCTACTAATCCTTACACTGTCTAGCTCACTCCTATTTTGTCATGGAGCTTTAGCCGCGCAATTGCAAGATTCAAGCATCTCTGAGCAAAGCAAGGTTAAAAGCACACCAGTTAAGAGTGCCAACGCAATTAAATACGATGCTTCTATGAAAGCTGGCTATAACGCTTTTGACAAAAAAGATTTTAAGACAGCCTTGGCTAACTTTAAAAGCGCGTTATCTCTTCGCCCAAACAATATGTACGCCACAAAAGCAATTCAAATTACTGAGAAGCGCCTTGCTGGAAAATAAATGCTTTAGCTGTCGCCACTTGTAAGCTGATCGGCATTTAAAATGCATGTCGAAAACCAGAGGATGATTGTGCCGCGCGAAGCGCGGCACAATCATCCTGCAACTTAAATAC
>JBBRQX010000338.1:0-3567 GCA_038225745.1 Pseudanabaenales cyanobacterium
ATTGGCAATGCAATATTAGTGAGATTATTAATTAATTCAGAAATTGCATCATATACTTGCTCTCGGTATTCCCAAACTGCTGTAACTTGTACTTGCCGAAGTCCATCAAAAATACTGGCAATTTCATCAGGCTTTTCGGGATCGACTCCAATTTCAAAAAGACTCTCAAAACGAAAATTTAGGCGCTGATTCAATAAGCCAACTCTGATTAATTTGTTGATATAAAAGACAGCAGAATGTCCTAAATAAAAAATTAATAAATTGCGTAATGGATCGGGATTTGTATAAAAAGTTTCGGGGTTAATTAAACTTTTCATTAAACTATCTTCAATTTGCCAAGCGCCTTGAAAATATGCAAGTATTTCTAGGCGATCGCAACGGTGGAGATTTGGTGGTTGCATAATTTATAAGAAATAAAGATTTTAAGCCCCTCTCCCAAAGGGAGAGGGGTGAGAGCTTTTTAGACTTGACAAAGAACTAAGCCAAACCATTGCTGGGGATCTGTCCAGATTTTGACTGTTTCTAGACCTTGCGATCGCAGTTGTACTTGGATCGCCTCTAAATCAAACTTACGCGAAATTTCTGTGAGAATACTTTCACCAGCTTCAAATTGAATTTTGAGATCGAGAATATCCAGAGATACTTGATGAGGCGATCGCGTATGTAAATACATTTCAATCTGATGATCGACTTCGTTATAAATTGCTTGATGTGTGAACAAATCCAGATCAAAATTGCCTTGAAAGCGCCAATTCAAATGAGCAAGCATATTCAAATTAAAAGCAGCAGTTACGGCTTGACTGTCATTATAAGCAGCTTCTAAAATTTCTTTAGGTTTCTGCAAATCAATCCCTAACAAGAAATAATCGCCTTTAGTTAACGCATGAGAAACTTTACTTAAAAAGTCATCAGATTGGGCTTGGTTGAAGTTGCCAATTGAGCTACCCAAAAAGAAAATCATCCGCGATCGCCCATGATTTTTACCTAGATGAAGTAAGGCTTCTTCGTATGTGCCTAATAGCCCTTCAACGGAGAGATCGTGATATTTGTCTTGTAAATGTAAGACAGTAGTTTTAAGGATGCCGCCGCTTACATCAATAGGAATGTAGCTAAAAGCATCAGGTATTAATTTAGTTAATGAATTGGCAACTTTTTGATAAGCGTCTAATAAATAATGGGTTTTTGTAGAGCTACCACTACCTAATTCGACTAATTCGCAAGAGCCTGTAATTGCGGCAATTTCATCAGCATATTGCTTTAAAATCGATGCTTCAGTGCGGGTAGGATAATATTCGGGCAAGTCACAAATCTGCTCGAATAATTCTGAGCCGTGATCATCATAAAAATATTTTGCTGGCAGAGTTTTAGGATTTTGTGTCAATCCTTCAATTACATCATCACCGTCCTTGTAAGTTACTTGATTTACGTCTGAATTGTGTTGATGTAAAACTTTTAAATGTTTAACTGTCATGCTCGGATTTTGGTTTACTTATGTTTATACAATATCGCTGTAAGGACAATTCATGAATTGCCCCTACGATTGATTTTACATTTCGGGAGGATTTAGTCTAGCCATTACCCATGTGACATATGTACCGATGGGACTCCAGAGTAAATATGGCATTAGTAGCCATCCTGCTAAGCTGGAAATTTGCCAGACTTGGGCTGTCAAGACTATTCCTAATATAAAACCGATCGCGCCTGCGATCGCCCCTGCTCTGACATTTCGTAAACGGGTCAAAACTGGGGTATAGGATAAAATCGTCAACTCCACGATCGCATAGCCAACCATCAATAACCATGTGTTAATCGTAGCGGGTTGGGTTTCCCACAGTATGGCGGCTGAGGTGATCCCGAAGATAAAAATAAAGATCCAAATAAGAGGGATTGCTTTTTCAAAGGTGAGCCAACGAGGTCGGCGCAATCGCATAAACCATTTATAGTCCGCAGGAAAAAGTTTGTTGAGGGCAAAGCCAAGAACAAGGGAAATAAGTGCGATCGCTAGCCACGTAATAATCATGACGTTTGTTGATCGGCGATCGCGCATCGATCCGCACAGCTTTGCAACCTTTGCTGACGTTCGGCAATAAGAGTTTTGAGATCGGCGCGACCAGTTAGTAATAGGCGATAGTCTGCCCAAACTCCATAGAGACCATCCGCTAATCGCCCGATAATCGGTAACTTGGTGATCGCATAAATCCAACCAATGCCAAGAATGTCATAGGTTTGGCGAAATACTTCAACATTTTGGACGACCGTACCATCAGCTAATATGGCATGAATACGCCCCATCGCCGTCTCAAAATCAATCCCACCATGATCGGCAGGATCATATCCATCGTTAGCGATATCGACAAATTCAATCAAACCGCGATCGCCATCTTTACTTTTTAAAAAGTTGACTTCACGCAAACACAGGGGACATGCACCATCGTATAACAGCTTGATTTTCCAACTTTTTGGGTTAGATACTTTGGCGGTTGTCTGTGGAGATAGCATTTGGTTAGGCTCATTATGTTCTATGCCTATTTTATCGCGATCGCTTCAAATCAACCTTAAATTCCCCAGCCGAAATCTTCAAACTTTTAGTAGATTTGCTCCAGCGTGAATAGGAATAGAAATATACATTCCTTCTCTAGCCATTATCGCCCCCGAAAACTTCTCTTGGGCTAACCGACCAAACTCGTCCAATTGATCGTCACTATGTAAAGGATCATGATGAAAAATCACCAAAGTTTTGACATTAGCAGCCTCGGCAACTTTGATAGCCTCCTGCCATGTCGAATGTCCCCAACCAATTTTTGGACTCGTATCCGACCAATATTCTTCATCAGAATAAGTAGCATCCATAATCAACACATCGGCATCACGAGCTAGATATACAAGATTCTCATCAATGCGATCGCCAAAATGTTCAGTATCAGTAGCATAAACTGCTACGCGATCGCCACAGCTAACTCGATAGCCCGTCGCCTCCCCAGGATGATTGAGCATTCCCGCCTCAACCGTCACACCATTACCAAGCTCGATCACACTAGGAACTTCAACATCAAAAAATTCCAAACATGAAGCCATCACCCTTAATGGCACTGGGAAATTGGGATTATGCATCTGTTCCTCTAGCCGATCCTGCATCGTTTGACCTGTCGGTGCGACCTTACCGTAAATTTTAAACAGATTCCCTTTCACAAAAGCAGGGGTGAAAAAAGGAAATCCCTGAACGTGATCCCAATGGCTATGGGTAAAGAAAATACTTGCTTCTACAGGTAGATGTTTTAACAAGTGCTGCCCTAAAACCCTAATCCCTGTTCCCCCGTCAAAAATAAGTCGTTCACCTTGACAGCGCATTTCTACACAAGGAGTATTGCCACCATAGCGTACTGTGGTGGGGCCGGGTGTAGCGATACTGCCGCGCACACCCCAAAAATGAATAGAAAAATCGCTGTCAGAAATGGACATTAGCTAACTCATTGTCAGGGAATTTTGAACCATAATAGTAAGCATCAAAACTTAGAAGATTTTGAGAAAATTCTGCTTTCAGTCTAATTTTAGCAGTTACATAAAAGC
>JBBRQX010000339.1:0-3552 GCA_038225745.1 Pseudanabaenales cyanobacterium
GATGGAGAACTGATTACTTCGCCAATTTCTTGAGGAGTTGCACCAATCTCTAATAACGTATTGATAATTAGATCCAAGGAAGAAGAAGGATCTCCTGATTCCATCTTAGCAACTCTAGACTGGCTAGATTTGATTTTTTTCGCGAGAGCCTGTTGCGTTAATTGTTGTTTAGTCCGCAATTTTTTCAGGTGTCGGCTAAGAGAGAGCCTCATCTCAATCAATGCCGACTCTTGGGGAGTCAATCCCAAAAACTCATCTACAGTGACACTTTGCCATCCTGCTTCTTCTAATCGGCGACGTTTTTCTGAATTCATAGCTTATGCTCGCTCAATATAATTTACTTTGAATAAAGGGGAATCAAGAGATATATCGTAATTTCCATCAGTTTATAGACTCAGCATGGACTCAAAAATCCAATAATCTAACATTCAACTTAGTGTCAAGCTTCATCGTAACGTTTTATTCTTTTTTGGCAATTATCAATAACTTGCTTAGGAGTTTTTTGCGTTTCTTACCAATACTAGGCATAGGACGAGAATATGGCATTGAAAGTGATTCGCCTTCTTGAATTTTTCTAAGCAAAAATCCCGCTTCACGTCTTGCTTCGCTAGAAAATGGCGGAGTTTTAATCTCTCCACTAAGCACAAAAATTTCCTTAGTCATTATATTTTTTATATTAGGTTTAGGAGTAGTTGAGAAAGAACTTTATATATTTGTTCTTACATCTCTGATGCCTAAATATATATAGATCAAAGAAGATTTCATAACGCTTAGTTAAAGCGATTCAATACAAACTTGTAGTTGTTACCTACAAATCAACTTTATACCAAATTTGACATAAATACAATACTATACCCCGTCGATGTCGAAAACTTCGGTTTTCAACATCGGCAAAAGGAAAAAAACGAAGCGGGGCTTCGCCCTGCGACCCTCTATAAGAACTAAGGGTTTCATCCTAGACGCGGTATACATTAGCAATCTTTATTTGAGGATATAGCTGTCGCCACTCATTTCAGAACAAAATAAAAAATCAAAAAAATGGGAAGCAGCGTGATAGCTCTTATCTAAAATCGCCAAATCATTTAAACAAAGGGAGCTTTAGTCATAATTTCGCAAAAATCAACAAAACGTGAAATATATGCCCTCTAATTTCTGAGCGTAGGTCACTGCTATATAATCACTTTGTTAAGCATTGTTTACGAAACGATCAAACAATTTAAACAATGCATCCTAGATTGAAATTTTATGGCTAAGTATATCTTTGTGACTGGCGGTGTTGTCTCTAGTATTGGGAAGGGCATCGTTGCCGCAAGTTTGGGGCGATTACTTAAATCTAGGGATTATTCGATCGCAATCCTGAAACTCGATCCCTATATCAACGTTGACCCTGGCACGATGAGTCCGTTTCAGCATGGGGAAGTTTTTGTCACTGAAGATGGGGCAGAGACCGATCTAGATTTGGGGCATTACGAGCGCTTTACGGATACCTCAATGTCAAAGCTAAGTAATGTGACGACAGGCGCAATCTATCAAGGCGTAATCAATAAAGAACGACGTGGTGACTATCAGGGCGGCACGGTGCAAGTAATTCCGCATATTACTAACGAAATTAAAGAACGGATTCATCGCGTTGCCAAAAATGGGAATCCCGATCTTGTGATTGTCGAAATCGGTGGTACGGTCGGCGATATCGAATCTTTGCCATTTATCGAAGCAATCCGCCAATTTCGGAAAGATGTCGGTCGGCAAAATGTCGTATATATGCACGTTACCCTCATGCCTTGGATCGCCTCCGCAGGGGAAATGAAAACCAAACCCACACAGCACTCGGTTAAAGAATTGCAGTCCGTGGGGATTCAGCCCGATATTTTGGTTTGTCGTAGCGATCGCCCTTTACCTCAAAATATTAAAGATAAAATTTCTGATATTTGCAACGTTTTGCCTGAATGCGTGATGACGGGGCAAGATGTGAAAAGTATCTATGAAGTGCCGCTAGCAATGGAGCGTGAAGGTTTGGCTGAGCAAGTTTTGCGATTGCTAGGGATGGAACAACGTCAGCCCGATCTTCGCAGTTGGCAAACCCTTGTCGAGCGTCTTTATCGCTCTGAGCATCATGTGGAAGTGGCGATCGTTGGTAAATATGTGCGCTTGACCGATGCCTATCTCTCAGTGATCGAAGCGCTCAAACATGGCGCGATCGCCGTCAATAGTAGTGTCAATTTACGCTGGATTAACTCTGAAGACATTGAAGCCTATGGCGCGGAGAAATTCTTAAAAGATGTTCATGCGATCGTTGTTCCTGGTGGATTTGGCAATCGCGGTATTGATGGCAAAGTGGCGGCGGTACAATATGCTCGCGATCGCCAGATTCCATTTTTAGGTCTATGTTTAGGAATGCAATGTGCGGTCATTGACTGGGCAAGAAATGTCGCCCACATCAGCGAGGCTAATAGTGCCGAGTTTGATCCAAATTCAAAAAATCCTGTGATTCACCTTTTGCCCGAACAACAGGATGTGGTTAATCTTGGTGGCACGATGCGCTTAGGTTTGTATGCTTGTCGTCTCGCGGCAAACACCTTAGTTCGAGAGCTTTACAACGAGTCAGTAATTTACGAACGTCATCGCCATCGCTATGAGTTTAATAATAGCTACCGATCGCAATTTACTGAGTCTGGCTATGTGATTAGTGGGACTTCTCCCGATGGGCGATTGGTTGAGGCGATCGAGCTTCCTAGTCATCCCTACTTCGTTGCGACTCAATTCCATCCTGAGTTTCAGTCTCGTCCTAGCCGTCCGCATCCATTGTTCCAAGGTTTAATCAAAGCGGCGCTGGATTTGCAACAACAGCGTGTTGCTAATGGCACTGAGTTAGAGAATTTACCAATTCTTGAGCAACTAAGTGAGCAACAACAAGAATTTGCTGCAGCAAATTCTTTGTAACTTCAAAAAGCTGTGGCGCACGCTGCGCGTGCGCCACAGCTTTCTATGTTTAAAAAAGTCGGTCTCGCCTAGCGAGACCGACTTTTTTTGAAGTTTAAAAACTAGCGATCGCCTGTTCAACAATAGCTAAAGCCTGATCGATCTCCGCAGCAGAAACAATCAAAGGCGGTACAAAGCGCACCACTTTCACACCCGCAGGGACTAGCAATAATCCACGCGCAATTCCTGCCGCGACAATATCACGCGCTTGGATTGTGCTGGATTCTTGCAAAACCAAACCATCGATCAAGCCCCAACCGCGAACTAAAGCAATGTGTTGAGGATAGCGATCGCAGATTGCTTGCAATCCAGTCCGAAGCTGTTGACCGCGCTCTCTTGCATTAGCAATCAAGTTATCATTCACCATCGTATTGCAAACCGACAGCGCCACTGCACAAGCAAAAGGATTGCCGCCAAAGGTACTCGCGTGATCACCCGCCACAAACACATCACAAGAAGACTTGCACATCATCGCGCCGATGGGAATACCGCCGCCTAAGCCCTTCGCTGATGTGAAAACATCGGGCTGAATACCGAGATTTTCGTAACCCCAGAGCATTCCACTGCGTCCCA
>JBBRQX010000340.1:0-3545 GCA_038225745.1 Pseudanabaenales cyanobacterium
CATACCTTTCCAATGTTTCTGTATGACGACCAAGAAGCTGCAAAATATCGCCGATATTCTGTAGGATATTTGCTGTTCCCAAATCATCGCCGATCTCGCAGTAAAAAGCTAGCGCCGCTTCATAACGTTCCAGAGCTTCTGTACGACGGTCAAGAAACTGCAAAACATCACCGATGGCTCTTAAGGTGTTAGCCTCACCCAACCGATTGCCGATCTCGCGGTAAAAAGCTAGCGCCGCTTCATAACGTTCCAGAGCTTCCTTCACTTGATAAAATCGGAACTTTATTCTTCCATCCCAGTAACTAGTTTCGGCTTTAACTGCGACTGTAACTCGATTTGCCGCAATCTGTTGTTGAAGATTGAGAATTAAAGATTCTACTTCGGCTTTGCGATAATTATTACTCCATAATTGCGCCAAATTGAATAACTCACGATTCTCATTCTCAGGTTCGGCAATCACCAAATGATAAATCCGTTCGATTTGAGATTCAGGTTTGTTACTATTTTCAAAATATGCCGCCGCCTTACCCGACAAATCTCGAAAGCGTTCTCGATCATCTTGCCACAAGCGATCTAACAACTGATTGCGCGTCAGTTCATGGACATTATGCCCGCGATCAGCAAATACCTCCACACAAGAAAGCTTCTGCAAGTCTCCATAAAGCTCTTCTGCCTTATCTGCCAACTCAGGACACAAAGCTACCAAAATCGCTGCATCAAACCAATGAGGAATCGCCACTGCCCACAAAGCTCTTGCTAAATCTTCTGGCAATGACTCCAATAGATTCTCCATCACAATCCAACTGCGCTCCTCATCTGTCTGCGCCGCCATCAACCTCTGCAAGAGATCGTTATTCATGTTTCCATCCCCCCGACTGACTCTCAAATACCTTCGCAATCAGGTCGGGATTTCCATTAAAAACCCGTACAAATGCCTTTACCGCTTCCCTCTCAAATGGTAAACCTCTCGCCTTTACAAACAAATGCCAAGCCTCAATATCACTAATTCCCATCAGGCAATGCGTCTCGGCTAAATCTTCCCATTCAATCGTTGGCTTCGGTACGCTCTGCCCCGCAATCACCACCCGAATATTTTTAACCTCTGCCACAGCCGCCAAAAAACTACCACCAACCCAATCCGCCACCGATGCAGGAGCCAAATTAAATGTATCCAAAATCATGACGACAGGCTTTTTAATAGCTGACAGATCCCGAAAAAATGCTCCCTGCAACTGACTCAACCGAAAATTTCGCACCTCCTCACTTTCCGCGTTCAAAACCACCTGAATCTGATTTTCTGTCCCCTCGATCTGATTATCCGAAACCTCCACACCCGCGCTCAGAAACTTATTTAAAGCCGCATCAAATCTCGTAAAATTCTCTTCACCCAAACCACGCTGCAACTTAGAAAATATATAGGCAATACCCGTCTGTGCCGACTTTAAATCAATTTTCACTAACAGCGCCGCCTCAGCATGAACAGGACAAAGTGAGGCAAACTCAGCTAAAAGACTCGTCTTGCCCATTCCCGAAGCCGCCTGAATTAACAAAATACGCTTGGTTGTCTCACCACGCACCATCTTCTTAAAAAATTCAACTTCCTTAGTGCGATTCGCCAGCCTCATGACTGCTCCTCATGCTCAGACTGAGATGATTCATTGACATCGTTATCAACAGTAAACTCCTGCTCTTCACCCTTCATCAGCGTATCTTCGATCCGCGCATTGTCCTTCGCAACCCGCATTTTCTGCTTTTTGCCAATCATCTTTGTCCCCTTCACGACCGTTCCCGCTTCTCGCACAGGTTGCGCTCCCCTGATTTCTGCATCACCGCCTATCTCCGTATCACCGCGTTTAGCTCGAAAGCTACCTTTAAACAAACCGATACCACCAGCCCGAACCAGCAAAAATAAAGCTATTAAGGCGACAACTACAGCGATCGCGATTATTACTGATGTTTCCATACGCTCACCACAGACAGTTTAATAAAATTTTCGCATATTGCGATCGCAAATGATTTGATTTGTTACTAGGCGATTTGCATTTGATTTAGAGGCTTCGATTATGCACAGCCATAAGTTCAGATATTCATAATAAAATACCAAATCCAAAAAAGTGTGGCGCAAGCTTTGCATTAGGCGATCGCCAATTTTTTGTATATTTTGCTTGATTGCTTTACACAACACCCAGAAATTCAGAATATCAAGCGGCAAAAAGTTATTAAAAATCACCCCTTATACTAATTATTTCAGCTCAAATAATCTCTAAATCCATTACCAAGCGCATTTACCAACTTTTTTACACCGCTATTTAATAATGTCGGTAAGTTTTTGGGCGGCTTAGTCAGCTACTCAAACAACTAAAAGCCAAGCTCTAAACTAAAAAGCTGTGGTACACGCAGCGCGTATACCACAGCTTTTTTAGTTTTGTTACATGAAGATTTGTAATAAAATTACAAATTCTTGGCTGATTCACCGCTTTTGGTAGACTAGATTGCAAATATATTAAATTTTTTATTTTAACCATGAGTGTAGTTAGTCAAGTTTTAGAAAGAGCCGACGAAGAACTGCGTTATCCCAGCGTTTCTGAGTTACAAGGTGTGCAGAACTTTCTCGCCACTGGCGCTCAAAGAGTGCGGATTGCCACAGTCTTGGCAGAAAGCGAAGACAAAATCGTCAAAAAATCGACCGAAGAACTATTTAAAATTCATCCTGATTACATCTCTCCTGGTGGCAATGCCTTCGGTCAAAGGCAACGCACCCAATGCATTAGAGATTTCACATGGTACATCCGCCTCACTACTTATGGGGTTTTGGCAGGTGATAAAGATCCGATCGAAAAAATTGGGATCATCGGTGTTCGTGAAATGTATAACTCACTCGGAGTTCCCTTGGTTGGCATGGCGGATGCAGTTCGCTGCCTTAAAAATGCATCTCTAGCTTTGCTCAGCAAAGAAGATGCCACTATCACCGAGCCTTATTTTGATTACATTATTCAGGCTATGTCCTAAATTCTGACATTGTTTTACAGCGCTTTGCGTTCAAACTAGAACTAGTAAAATTTTTAAAAGGGTTGCGAAGCAACCCTTTTAAAAATTTTACTGTGGTTCGTTAAAAGCTGTAGTGCAAGCTACAGTTTTTAACGAATTTGGGTTTTATGTGACAGAGGTGGTGCTTTGCACCGCCTCTATTTTTTTGATTTGTGATTCTAAAAATTCGCGAATCCGCTTAATTTGAAAATCACGAGCATAATCGAGAATTTGATTTGCGAAGGGGCTAAACGTAGCATCATTTGCTTGGAGAAGCGTGACTTCATCTTGAATTGCGAGAATATCGCCCATACGCGCTAGTTGCAGTAATCTCTCAAGCGTACAGTTTGGCGGTGTGATTAGAGGTTGGGCGATCGCTTCAAAATTTCCATCAAATGTATTTGTAGTTACAAGATCAAAAACATTTGAACTTTCGTATTGCCATTCCAAATTGAGTAGCGATCGCATCGTATAGAACAAAGCATCAGGATCAACGGGCTTAGTGATGAAATCATTAC
>JBBRQX010000341.1:0-3530 GCA_038225745.1 Pseudanabaenales cyanobacterium
AACTAAGGCAAGAATTAACAAAATCAAACCACCATGCCCCGTATAGTCCACCATGTCGCTAGTTCTTAATAGCGTTAATACGCCAATAGTGAGTGTAATCCAGCCGCCCAGACGAAACAACTGACTGCGGCGATCGCGGCTGAGCATTCCCGCAAATATACCAATTCCTAGCATCGAAGGCAAAGTTCCCAAACCAAAAGCTAACATCGTCAGCATTCCCTGCATCATGTCGCCAGTTTCCGCCGCCTTGAGTTGCGCTGTATAGAGAAATCCGCAAGGAATTAAACCCCATGTCATGCCTAACAAAGCGGGTGTAAGAGGATGGGAATGTAGCGATAATTTCATCATCGCGGCGCTAAGGCGTTGATGTAGCCACACCATGGCCATCGGATTGAAAAATGGAAAATTTGGTAAACCTTCAGGCTTAATCTGCACGATTCCCATCCATACCAAGAGAATCCCCGTCAAAACTGCCAGCCAACGTCGCAAGTCGCTCTCTATCCCTGCAAACTGTCCGCTAGCCACTAACACCGAACCGATCGCCCCAATCGCCGCACCAGCGATCGCATAACTTAAAATTCTGCCAATATTTAGCAATGCGTGAAAATACAAATGCTGTTGCCAACTTTGAGACTTGTTGCCTATATTACTTTCTTTCCCTGAAAGCGAAAAAGCCACGGTCAAGGGGCCACACATGCCCACACAATGACCGAAACTTCCTAAAAATCCTAAAGCCGTAATAAGCAATAAATCTAGCATTAGTCAGATATAGCGCAAAATCGCGTCCTCATTTGCCAACATTTGTTGTAAATATCAATTCAAACTCTGAAAAATTTTCATCTCCCTTCGGCTCACCGTTCAATTGCAGTTCATATCTTCCCACTTGTGGGAAGGTCACTTCTATACTGGGTAGTCCCAAATAGCGATCAAGAATTGATGCAGATTTAGATGCTGTAAATTTGATATTTTTATTGGTTAGCGATCGCACTTCCAGACGACAATTACATTTTTCGTATGGGATAATCTCGCCACCGCGTCTAGTCAGCGCAATCCAGACCCTTGTTTTTTGTCCAGAAATCGGGCGATCGTTTGGCTCAATATGAATTGTGCCACCAACTGCGTTAGAAGTTCGCACTTCATGGGCAATCAGAACAGGTGAGGAAACCCTTTCTGAATATGAGCTATCTAAATTCAAATTGAAAAGGATAGCAGCAACTTCAAACATAGATGATCAATTGTTTTGGAAAATTTGAAGAAAGAAAACTTTGATGATTTATGCCACTCTAAAAATAAGGGCAAAGCTTTAGCTGAGGCCCTACGCGGCTTAGCCGCAAAGTCGAGTTGAATTTTTAGTCTTAACTCATAATGACGGTGTTTGATCTGATAGTCAAAAGACAGCCTGTCAAACAATCAAACCCAAAAATTAGCATTGCGGCGCTCCGCGCCGCAATGCTAATTTTTCAATGGGAAGTGAGTAACATACTTGGCTACAGCTATATCTGGCTAATCGGGTGAAGAATAGAAACTTTTTATAAATTAAGATCGTCCTTGGTCATGTAAACGTAATCTGTTGCTAACAAATTAGAAATTTAGACTAAATTTAGATTAAGTCTAAGTTAAACCCAAGTTGAATTTGTCAAAATAATTAGCAATTCGATCTAAACTTTGCTAAGTACCTATAGCCCGAAACTTTTGGGGAACCTCATGAAAAGTCCTTTTAAACTCATCTCTGCATCTCTATTAGCAACATTGGTCACCGCCGCCACGGTTTTGCCTAGCTGGGCAGCCGACCCATTTCGCTCCCAAAATCCTAGGGCGATCGGCAATGAAACCCAAAAAGCATTTGAATTAATGTTTAAAGACGGAAATTATGTGGCGGCGGTAAAGCAGTTAGATGTCGCTGTCCGAACTGAGGCTGACGAACCGCTTTTGTTTGCACTACGGGCTTCAACCTTCTACGTTAAAGAAGACTATTTAGGGATGAAAGTGGCGGGTCAGCGCGTCCGTGTCAATGCTGAAGCCTTGAAAGGTAAAGACAATCTCAGAGCCTATATTTATCTCGCAGCAAGCGATCTGATCGAGGCAGGATACATCGTCAAAACTGAAGGTTTGTCTAGTGCGGCTAAGGCATTACCACTGGTACAGAATGTATTTGACAATATTCAAAAAGCGAAGAATCTTGACTCTAGCGATCCTGAGCTAAATTTGGTAAAAGGTTATATCGATATGCTGATTGCCTCGGTATTACCTTTATCCGACCTTGATTCGGCTTTAGAAAGTCTCAAGCAATATTCAACACCCGATTATCTGAAATGGCGTGGGATCGCTCTGGCTTATCGTGATGCGCGTAGACCAGAACCTGCCTTAGATGCCGTAAATAAGGCGTTGACATCTGCTCCTAACAATCCAGATTTACATTATCTCAAAGGACAAATCCTGTGGATGCAAGGTGGCAATAATATTGCTACTGCCAAAAAGGAATTTGAACGTGCCCTCAGTAAGTCAAAACAAATGAGTCCTAGTCTGTTGGCAGAAATTCGCGAACAATGCCGTAACATATCGGGCGGTAAAAGCTGCCCCGAACAAAAATAAGTTGTCTTCACCCAAAAAAGGAGATACACCGCGTTTAGAATAAAACCAGTGGCTCTTATAGAGGGTCGCAGGGCGAAGCCCCGCTTCGGTTTTTTCTTTTTGTCTATGTTGAAAACTAAAGTTTTCAACATAGACGGGGTATAGAGGTCGCATCGCGCCCACTATCTACTTTTTTGGTAATGTGATAAAAACGTAAGGGCTATTCATGAATAGCCCTTACGTTTTTATATAAATTAAAAAAACTCATGGCGCAAGACATTAAACTGCTCGTGGTAGATATTGATGGCACGATTAGCGGTGATGCCAATCAGGTCAATGATGCGGTTAAGCAAGCAATAAAAGCGGCTCAAGCAAAGGGTGTAAAAGTAGCGATCGCCACGGGTAGAATGTATCGCTCGGCGGTAAGATTTCATGAATTAATCGGCTCTGATTTGCCCTTGATTTCCTATCAGGGTGCATTTATTAAAGATCCGAAAACTGATGAATTAGTCGGACATTGGCCAGTTGATATCGAGCAGGCACTATCTTTGCTCGATGATTTGGGCGAATATGCCACTCATGACCAGCTTTCGATTCATATTTATGTAAATGATGAACTCTATGTTCGCAAAATGACACCACAAACTGAAGCCTATGCAGAACGTTCTCAAGTGAGAGTCAATGGGGTTGGCGAATTACGAGCGTTTCTGACTGGCAAAAGTACAGAGCCACCGACAAAAATTTTGGCTTTGAGTGATACGGCTGAACTGGTGACAGAAATGCTGCGCGTATTGAAAGGGCGTTATACGCCACAAGAGCTTTATCTCACTAAGTCTGTGGCGACATTTTTTGAGGCAACCAATCCGATCGCCAATAAAGGAACCGCCGTTAAGCATTTAGCTGAGAATATTTTGGGATTTGAGCGATCCCAAGTTTTAGCGATCGGTGATAATTTCAAT
>JBBRQX010000342.1:0-3512 GCA_038225745.1 Pseudanabaenales cyanobacterium
CACAAAATTGAGTGGGGGCGTGTAGCGCCGCCACTCTCTTTTGGTTTTTATGTCCTAAAAAGACTAGCGACAGCATCCCCCTATTGCTTGTCTAACCATTGCTTGACACAAGCTTCTAACAAATCGATATCTAAGGGCTTTGTCAGATAATCATCACAACCTGAAGCGATCGCCGCTTCTCTGTCACCCTTCATGGCATGGGCTGTCACCGCCACGATGGGGATTTTGGCAGTGCGATCGCTAGCTTTGAGTTGTCGGGCTACTTCCCAGCCATCAACTTCAGGCAAAGATAGATCTAGCAAAATTAGATCGGGGTGATTAGTTTCTAGCCAATCTAAAGCGGCTCGACCATCTTGAATACAAGTTACTTGATAGCCTGAATCTTGAAACACCTGCTCCACCAAAACTTGGTTGTCAGGGGCATCTTCGACCACTAAGATTAGCGGCGGGCTGTTAAATGCGAGCATAGGTACTGAGCGGTTCTTTGATAAACTTGATATAAAGATGTTTGAAGGTCGATTTCAAAACTCTGGGCATTCCAAAATCGATCGCCATCATGGTTGTGGGCAATTTCCAGTCATCGGTTTGTAATTGCGCGATCGGATCGCCAATGATATCAATGGCTTCGAGATCGCTGCATAGTCCTGAACGCATAGCGGCGGCAACCGTTGGCACATTTAGAGGGTTAACTCCAAGGATCTCCACCATAACGCGATCGAGCGCAAATACATCACAAGAAGCCGCCAAGATGCCTAAATCTTTGGGTTCGCCAGCGCTTGGCCCATTACCTTCGTGTCCGACGATACCATCAAGGATTGTCAGTTCAGGATTAATTGCTCTCGCCGTTTCAATTAACATTTGGGCAAACCGTTCGACATCTTTGCCCGCTTCCATATGCCACCAAGCTTTCATTTTGCCTGGTACGCAGCCAAATAAATTCTTGACACCAAGGGTCAGCGTCAGTTGCATATGCGACTTAACCTTAGGCAAATTAATCACCACATCCGCGTCCATCGCCTCTTTGCTCAGGCGTAAATGTTGCAATTCGCCTTCACCTTCAGTCGCGTAGCGTTTGCCATGAAACTCGATGATGGGGATGCCCAATTCTTCGGCAAGAGGTAATAAACCATTTGCCTTGGCAATTCCTTTAGCACTCCCAAAAGCAGGGCTATCTCCTAAAAATGGTTTACCACCAGCATCGATCACCATTTTGGCGACACAATAAACCAATTCGGGGCGAGTAGTGCATTCTTTGGTAGGGCGTGAGCCTGTCAGCAAGTTGGGCTTGAGCAAGACGCGATCGCCTTTTTTGACGATGCTGGACATACCTCCTAGTGGTGCAAGTACTGCCTCTAATGCTTGCGTCAGCGATGCAATTTCGTAACTAGAAGTATGTAAAAGACTGACGATTGGTTTCATGAAATTTTCTAGAAGGTGATAGGTCAGCGAACTATCTAAAAATATAACCTATTGAACTACTCCCTTCCCAGTGAAAAATCAGCGTCGCGCCGCGACGCTGATTTTTCACTGGGAAGAGACTAAGTAAGTAAACCTAAAACCGAAAAAGCTGTAGCACACATGTAATGTGCGCTACAGCTTTTTCGGTTTTAGACTAAGACCTTGCGCCAGTTAATTCAGAGTTTAAAAAAGTCGCCTGAACGTAAATCTTTTGACAATCCTTAGCTACACCAGAGACAATCCAACTAAGAGGTCGCCCATATTTTTTTAACTCCTTCAGAATTTTTTGATATATAGGCTCGACTGTACATTGATCTCTTATATCGATTTCGAGATTAATTAATTGCGTATCCATAATTAATAGCTCTAAAATTATGATTGCTTCAACAATAAACTCACCTTTGTTAACCATAACACACTCGACTTTCTCAGCCCACGGAGACAACGCTAATTCTTCACTGGGAAGGGAGTACCTTGCTAGAGTGATTATGCCAATAGAAGGCGATCGCGAGGTTAATCCATTTGAAAATGTAATAGAGGCTGGTAAAGATCATAAAAAATACAATCGTGCCGAAGAAAAAATTAGGATTTGCGAGATTGCTAAGCGCATGGTGGATGACGTAGCGCGGTTGTGTGAATACATCCCAACTATTGAGACGGTTTACTCTTCCCCAATACACACCGATCGCACAGATAAAATTGAGGCTGATTTCCATCAAAGCCGTATGTTTAATCAGCTTGATCCAACTTAAATACTGAATGAGTTTCATCATCGAGATAACGTAGCATTGGAAACCCAACAAAATGAAAAGAGTATATTGGGGGATCAAGACAAAAATTACGCCGTTATCAGAAATATCAGGCGATCGCGCATTATCTACAAAATGGATGATGTCAGTAATAATATAAGGCGCATTTGGCAGAAATAGAATGAATATGGCTAGCCCTAACCACCATAGGGGATTGAGCGGTAATTGTTTTGGCGATCGCTTGGCAAATAAAATAAAGCTAAGTACGCAGGGAATGATTGCCAAAAACAGATTCCAGCTCATCCACTGAAAATTTCCTAAAAACCGCTCAAATGCTTCGGTCATTATTTTTACTCCTTAGTATGGTTAGTTAGCAGTTAGGGCTTTTCGCCTATTATCAAATGTTTTTATAAAGATTAACTTCTATGATCGATAGTTTCCCAATTTCACAGGGCTGGTTAATCGCGATCGCTCTGAATACTATTCTCGGCGCGATCGCCTTACTATTACCGCGCAAAGTCCTGACTACCGCAGGTATTTACCATGCATGGGCTTTGGGAATTACGATCTGGGGCTGTCTGGGATGGCAAGGTTATGTCGTTATTTTAAGCTATCTGATCGTCGGTTCGGGCGTAACTCGCATCGGTAAAGAGATCAAAGAAGCAAAAGGCATTGCCGAAAAACGTGATGGCGCAAGGGGCCCTGAAAATCTCTGGGGATCGGCGGCTACGGGTGCTGTTTGTGCGATCGGACAAGCGATCGCGCCCAATCCGATCTGGCTATTAGCCTATGTCGCTAGTCTCGCTACCAAACTCTCAGACACATCTGCTAGTGAAATTGGTAAAGCTTACGGTAAAAGTACATTTTTAATTACTACGCTCAAACCCGTTCCCGCAGGGACTGAGGGCGCGATTAGTTTAGAAGGGACAATCGCAGGGATCATTGGTTCGCTGTTTATGGCGGCGCTCGGCTGGGCAGTGGGTTTACTCGCTAGCCCTTGGGATCTGCTTTGGTGTGCGATCGCCGCTTTCATCGCCACCAACATCGAAAGCTTGATCGGCGCAACCTTGCAAGAAAAATATGACTGGCTGACTCATGAACTTGTCAACGGGATCAATACAGCTATTGGCGCAGCGATCGCCGCTTTAATTGTCCTGTTACTCCCCCAGAGTCGTTAATGCGGCTACGCAACCAATTTTTTATTTCTTAGTAAGCTGATCGGCATTTAAAATGCATATCAAAAACCAGAAGATGATTGTGCCGCGCGAAGCGCGGCACAATCATCTTGCAACTTAAAGGCGCATC
>JBBRQX010000343.1:0-3496 GCA_038225745.1 Pseudanabaenales cyanobacterium
GGTGTAGCGCTTTGGACAATTCATATTTATCTGGAGTTATTGCATCGAGTTTTGCAGGTTTTTTGGGCGATCGGGGCAATTTCTTCAGTAATTGTGGTTTTGTATTTTCCCGAACCTTTGGCGATCGCTATTTACGATCATGCGATCGCCTTAATTGGCATTGGCTTTAGTTTTGCCGCACTTACAGGGATTTTCTTTAAGGAAACTTTTTGCTTTAATCGCTTTGAAACTAAGTTTTTAGTGCCACTGTTGCCTGTGCTGATACTTGGACATTTGGTAAATATTTTGCCTTTGGCGATCGAGCGTGGATTATTAGGCGTTTGGGCAATTTTGTTTACGATCTTTGCAATTCGTAAGGTAATCCAAGCAATCCCGCCTGATATTGGTGACAAATCGGTGTTTGATTATCTCAAAGCTCAAAAAGAACTAAAATTAAAAACTAATGAATAAAGCTTTTACTTCTCAGGCTGATGAATGGACGGAGGCGATCGCCATAGTCCAAAAACGCTACGATCGCGAATATCGGAATGAAGCATTTGATTTACCCGCAGAGGTGGAATCAATGCCACTGTTTCGTGAATGGGTAAGTCATACTTTATCTAGCAAAATTGCTTCACCTTTTTGGGAATTGGCGCAATTTCAAAAAAATCAGCGATGTTTAGATATTGGCTGTGGGGTCAGTTTTTTGGTTTATCCTTGGCGTGACTGGGACGTATTTTTTTATGGTCAGGAAATTAGTTTTGTTGCTAAGGAAGCGCTGAATTCACGTGGTTCACAGCTTAATTCCAAGTTGTTTAAAGGCGTGCAGCATGGCGCAGCGCACCAATTAAATTATGAAAATGAATTTTTTGATCGCGTAATTGCCACTGGTTTTAGTTGTTATTACCCTTTGGAATACTGGAAACTAGTTTTGCGTGAGGCAAAGCGTGTCTTAAAACCAAATGGGGTATTGATTTTTGATGCGATCGCCCCTGATTTAGAACTTTCAGAAAATTGGGCAATTTTAGAAACCTATTTAGGTTCAGAGGTATTCCTCACGCCGCTTAGCGAAATTACGGAATTAGTGAAGTCAATGGGCGGCAAAATTACCGCTCAAAAAGACGGCTTGCTTTTCTGTATGTATCGCGTTCAGTGGTAGCTTGTTGAAGTTGGCGCAAAGTCACATTCTCAACAAATATTTGGTGTTTATTTATGTCCGACAATTCTCAAACAACAGGTGCTGACGCGATTGATGTCGCGATCACCGCAGGGATCGACTTCGATGGCACACCAATTGATCCGAAAAAACTCGATCTCTATAGTAGTGTTATGGCTCTCGAAGCCAATCGTCAGCGCAGTGGCGTAACTAACACTATGCGATCGCGCATTGTTCGCATTGGCGCAAAGCACATCCCTAAAGACGAACTTAATAAAAAATTGCTGGATGCAGGGTTTGCCCCACTAAAAGACAAAGATATTGCCTATTTTTATAACAAATAATTTTTTATACTCCGTCCATGTTGAAAACCGAAGTTTTCGACGTGGACAAAAAGAAAAAACCGAAGTGGGGCTTCGCCCTGCGAATCTCTATAAGAACTATAAGTTTTATTCTAGATGCGGGGGCTTTAGTGAACCCTTGCTAAGGTCTACAGCCTTTTGGCGTATTTCAAGTAACTTCGGGCATACTCATTGATATGTAATCTTGCAATCGATATGAATAAGTATTGGCAAACCATATCTACGGCTTTAGTTACCGTTTTATTCTTAACAGGATTGGGCGGGGGGATCAACTTAACTAATCTAGATACGGCGATCGCCCAAAATTCATCTCGTACTGTTCGCAATCAAGATCTTCAGCGTTTAAAGCGATCGGGACAACGTTGGATTGAGATTGATCGACGTAGCCAGAAGCTCACAGCATGGCAAGGAGGGAGACAAGTTTATTCGGTAATCGTCTCTACAGGCAAAAGTGCTACCCCAACTCCTACAGGGCTTTTTAACATTCAGACTAAGTATCCTACGGCAAGAATGCAAGGTGAGGACTACAACATACCTGATGTTCCCCATGTGATGTACTACAGTGGCAATTACGCTATTCATGGGGCATATTGGCATCGTAGCTTTGGGATTCCGATCAGTCAGGGCTGTACAAATGTTGCGCCAGACCATGCGGCATGGCTATATAGGTGGGCTGCTGTTGGGACACCTGTGGTAGTGCGTTAACAAAATATTGTATTTCTTACTCCCTTCACAGTGAAAAATTAAAAAGTAAAACCCAATGATTAGCGTTGCGGCGCTTCGCGCCGCAACGCTAATCATTGGGTGAGAATGGAGTATACTCTTTTGCTTAATAAATCTTAACGGGCTAGAAATAGACAGAGGCGATCGCCTCACAGTAACCTAGAGACGGTATCTGTAATCATTTTATTTTTCACATTACAGTCTTTAGGAATAAGGATAAAACTATGGCAGTTGCACGTGGTTCTAAGGTTCGTATTTTGCGTAAAGAGTCTTATTGGTATCGTGAAGTCGGTACTGTAGCCTCTGTTGACAAGAGCGGCATCATCTACCCAGTGATCGTTCGTTTCGACAGCGTAAATTACTCAAATATCGCAACCAATAATTTTGCGATCGATGAAGTTGAAGAAGTCGCTTAGATTTTTTTGAATTTCAAAAATGAGAGAGGGCGCGAAGCGCCCTTTCTCGTCAAACCCAAAAGAGAGTTACACCGCTAATCGGCGTAACTCTCTTTTGGGTTTTAATATAATGTGAGAATTAGCTTTATACACAATGCCCGAATTACCAGAAGTCGAGACAGTTCGTATCGGTTTAAATCAAAATACGCTAGGTTGGCAAATTGAAGGCGGTGAGGTATTGCTGCCCCGCGCGATCGCCTATCCTGATCTTCCAGAAGCTTTTTTAGCGGCTGTAATTGGGGCAGAGTTTACAGAATGGCAGAGACGGGGAAAATATTTAATTGCTCAGCTTTCAAATAATCAAACACAGGGGAGTCAATTAGGCGTGCATTTGCGGATGACGGGAAGTTTACTCTGGTGCGATCGCGATCAGCCTGTGGGTAAACATACTCGTGTGCGCCTATTTGTAAATAAAGCCGATAAAGCAAGAAAAATAAAACAGAAAGAATTAAGATTTGACGATCAGAGAACTTTTGGTAAAGTGTGGTTAGTTCCATCTGATCAACCGACAGAATCGATCATTACAGGATTGCAAAAGTTAGGTTTAGAACCTTTTAATTCTGAGTTTACGCCAGAACATTTAGCCGTCAAACTTAGCCGTACTGGTCGCCCGATTAAGACGGTTTTACTCGATCAAGAAATTGTGGCAGGAATTGGGAATATCTATGCAGATGAATCATTATTTCTCGCCAAAATCCATCCTCAAAAAACTGCAAATTCTCTTAACTATGAACAGGTCAAAGCCCTACATCAAGGGATTATTCGCTCTCTTAGTGATGGCATTGCTAAAGGTGGCACAACTTTTAGCTCTTTTCAAAATA
>JBBRQX010000344.1:0-3481 GCA_038225745.1 Pseudanabaenales cyanobacterium
GCCATTGGGTAAATGCGCCCAGTTCCCATTGCACCTATGGCTCGATGAAGCGATGGAAGGACCTAACCCTGCCTCAATTTTGCGAAACTCTGTCGTTGTAGGCGCAGGAGCCTATGTGCTGATTAAGTTTCAGCCCGTTTTGTCACTGTTCCCAGTCGCGGCGCAAGTGTCAGTAGTACTTGGCACGATTACGGCGATCGGGGCATCATTAGTAGCGATCGCCCAAATTGATATGAAACGCGCTTTGTCTCACTCGACTAGTGCTTATCTTGGTTTAGTTTTTATCGCTGTGGGTATGCAGCAGCCAGACTTAGCATTGGGTTTACTATTCAGTCATGGCATTAGCAAGTCTTTGCTATTTCTGAGTTCTGGCGCAGTGATGATGACGACGATGACTCAAGATCTCACGGAAATGGGTGGCATCAAAACCCGAATGCCCGCGACCATAATCGCCTTCATTGTCGGTTCACTCGGCTTGGTGGCGCTGGTTCCCTTTGGTGGATTTTGGACACTCTTGCGTTGGGAAGAAACCTTTTGGGATAGTGACCCTTGGCTGATTGCGATCGCCTTATTAGTCAATAGCATCACCGCCTTTGGATTAATGCGAATCTTCGCGCTCGTTTTCCTTGGACAAGTCCAACCAAAAACTCGTCGCGCTCCCGAAGTTGCTTGGCAAGTAGCACTTCCATTAGTCTCGTTGACAATTATTACCTTACTCATTCCCATCTTGCTAACATCATGGGATTTTGTCGATATTGGCTTAAATACAGTAGATATCTGGGGTACTGTCACACTTGTAGCTTCAGGTTTACTAGGATTTGGGATCGGTGCATATGTCTATATCAAAACCTATGAGACTGGCAGATCTGTGTCCATGCCGCCCAAAATTACGCGCAATGCTTGGAAAGCTTTACAGGATTTACTTGCCTACGACTTGTATGTGCAAACAATCTATGAATATACGGTGGTCTTAGTCGTCGGTGGTGGATCAAAAGTCTTGGCTTGGGTTGATCGCTATTTAGTCGATGGTTCTGTCAACTTTTTAGGCTTTGCTTCAATCTTTAGTGGCGAAAGTCTCAAATATACCGTCACAGGAAGATTGCAGCAGTATGTGCTAACAATCGTCATCGGTCTAATTGCGATCGGATTTGCCGCTTTTTACGGCCTAAATTAAAACCCAAAAGATGGAAAGCGTTACGGAGTGCCGCCTTCCATCTTTTGGGTTTTGTTTCTTAACATACTTGGCGATCGCTATATTTAATTTTTTTAACTTAGAGTAAGTCCATAATGCGTTATCCTAGATAGGCTGTAAAAAATACACGCATATACACACGCTTGAGGTTTCGGGTGTTTAGAGTTACTCGTAACTACTAGATTCCATCTCAGGCGCAAGGATAAACCCGAACACAGGAGAAAACTTACATGGGAGTCGTAACCCTAGCCCAATTGCTAGAGTCTGGAGTTCACTTCGGGCATCAAACCCGTCGTTGGAACCCCAAGATGGAGCCTTACATCTTCACCGAGCGTAATGGCGTTCATATTATTGACCTTGTGCAAACCGCACAGTACCTCGAAGAAGCCTATACTTATTTGCGTCAAGCATCTGAGCAAGGTAAAAAAGTATTATTCGTTGGAACAAAGCGTCAAGCGGCTGGACTGATAGCTCAAGAAGCTGCCCGTTGCGGTAGCTACTACATCAACCAACGCTGGTTGGGTGGAATGCTCACCAACTGGACAACGATCAAAACCCGTGTCGATCGCCTCAAGGATCTCGAACGTCGCGATGATAGCGGCGCACTTGATCGCCTTCCTAAGAAGGAAGCATCTACACTTCGCCGCGAAATGGAAAAGCTACGCAAGTACCTTGGCGGCATCAAGCTCATGCGTAAGCCACCTGACATCGTGGTTGTGGTTGACCACAAGCGTGAGTATAACGCCGTCCAAGAATGTCTCAAGTTGAAGATTCCGATTGTGTCTTTGCTAGATACTAACTGCGATCCCGATAGCGTTGATATTGGTATTCCCGCAAATGATGACGCAATTCGCTCGATCAAGTTGATCGTCGGCAAACTTGCTGACGCGATCTATGAAGGTCGTCATGGCGATATCGAAGACATTGAGTATGAAGTATCGGCTGAAGATGCAGAAACTTATGTTGAAGCTGAAGAAATCATCACTGGCGATGAAGAAGGCGCACAAGCTTAAAGCTTCTCCAGAATAAAAAAGGGTGCGCTTAGCGCACCCTTTTTTATTGGCAAATCTGCGTTAATAAACCTTATCGTGACTACCGATATCGACTAAAACAATCATTTCATTTTGGATTAAGAAGACACAAATAATTCTGTACTCATAGGTCAAACTACAAGCATGAAATTCACTAAGTTCACCCTTTAATTTATGCGTTCTTAGTGATGGATCGAATGGATTCATTTTTAATTTTTCTAAAACTTCTCCATACTTGTCAGCCAGATGAGGACGTTTTTTAAAGAATTTACGCTCCTTTCGTTTGTAGTCGTCATCCCTAACTAACTTCATGTTTTAAATCTTGAATGTAAGCTTTTACGTCATTAATCTCAATAAAATCTAAGAAATCGCCTTGTTTGATTTTTTGTATGGTTTTTAGACATTGCTGCTTGTCTATTTTGAGATCTTCATCAGATTCTTGCTCACTATTAATTCCCAGTCGAAAATAGTGAATCAGATCATATAGGGCAGATAGTTTAGAGTCGGGAATGTATTGCAACTCGTTAATGATGGCATCTCTATTTGACATCGCTTGATACCTGTAAAAGTATTGTTTGAAATATCGCTATTAATAAATTTTACTTAATAAAACCGATCGCCTTCCATCTTTTGGGTTTTATTGGGTCTTAATACAGATGGCTACAACTATATTAGTTACCAAGAAATTGCCTGAAACTTTTCATCATTGATAATCTCAACTGTTTCCCCAGACGGTTTAATTACATATAGTCCCTTTTGATAAGCATAGCGCCCAACATTATCATCTACCTCGATCCCCGCAACTGCACCAAATATTCGATAGTCACTGTATTCAGGAAAAGCCTGTTTGAATTTACTCAAACGATCGCGCATCTCATCGACATCATCGTTGGACAGGCGGGATTTACATTCAACTGCGATCGCATTCATGCCATTTACACCAAACACATCGATTTCCATAGGAATATTCCCCCTATCAGAATGCATTCTCAAAACCGTGCGATTAATATTGAGCCCTTTTGCCTGAAAAAGGCGCACTACGGCAGGACGCACTAATTCTTCTACAAAGCGCCCCCATCGAGTTGTCAAACCATTGACCGCACGATTTGTATTTTCGACAGTGCGTTCAAGTTTTTCCAGTCGGCGATCGGCCTCCGCAGCGCGGTGATCGGCTTCAGCAGCACGGCGATCGGCTTCAGCAGCACGACGATCGGCTTGTTGTTGAGAGATCCGAAAAAGCTCGTAAATATCTTCTATA
>JBBRQX010000345.1:0-3480 GCA_038225745.1 Pseudanabaenales cyanobacterium
GGGCAGTGGCTAGATTGTGAGCCAAATGAGATTCAGTTTAGTTATAGCGATCGCGGTAAGCCTTATTTACAAAATTTTCAGGATATCTATTTTAATCTTGCCCATTCTCAAGATTTAGCAGTTTATTCAGTGTGTAGCGATCGCGAGGTGGGCATAGATTTAGAATTTATTGATCATAAATGTGATGTTGAGAGTATTGCTAAGAGATATTTTTTGCCTTCAGAGCAGAAAATTATTAGCAGTTTTAGCGATCGCGATGAACATGATAAGTATTTAGCTTTTTATCGAGCATGGACGCTCAAAGAAGCCTATGGCAAAGCGACTGGACAAGGAATTGCGAATATTCTTGATCGTGTCGATGTTGCGTCATTGCTAGAAAGTCCCGCAGGTGAAGTTTTACAGATTGAGAACTGGGTACTAAAACTGCTAAGCACTGAGTTAGAAATAGAGCAAGGTTACTCGGCAGCCGTTTGTGTAAGTAACTAGCCAAAAAAGCTATGGCGCACGCTGCGCGTGCGCCGTATTTTTTTTGAGTTATAACTTTGAAAGAAAGGCGATCGCCTCTACATGGGCAGTTTGTGGGAAAAAGTCAATCGGTTGAATGCGTGTAAGTTGATAGCGATCGCCTTCGCATAGCAGCTTGAGATCCCTTGCTTGTGTTGCAGGATTACAACTAACATAAACAAGGCGAGTAACAGGATTCTCACGTAGATATTGAATTACTTCAGGCTCACAACCTCGACGAGGTGGATCGAGAACTACGATATCAGGTTGCAAATTGAGCGTGCCGATTAGCTCTTCCACTTTGCCAGTATGAAAAACTACATTGTCAATCCCATTAAGTTCAGCATTGAGTTTGCCTTGAGCCGTCGCCTGTGGTTGAATTTCGATGGCGATCGCCTGTTTGACCTGTTCTGCTAGAGGTAAAGCGATCGTGCCAATCCCTGCATAGGCATCTACGAGAACTTCCGTTCCTTTTAAATTGAGTTCTTCTTGAATGATTTGCAGCATCTTCTCTGCTTGCTCAGTATAGACCTGAAAGAAAGTGTCACCGCGCAAACGGAAGGTTAAACCCGCAAATTTTTCTAATAGATAATCCTTACCTGCAATACAACGGCTTTCTCGCCCAAAAATGGCATTAGTTTTGTCAGGATTGCAATTGAGAATCACGCCAACAACCTTCTCATAGCGCTCCACTAGAACTCTTGCAAATGCTCCCAAGCCGGGAACATCCCAATCTCTGCTCACTAGCGTAATCAAAATCTCACCCGTAGACCTACCAATCCGCAATCCTAAATGGCGCAACAAACCTGTATGCGTCTTCTCATCATAGATTTCCCAACATTGGTTATGAATATCCATTTTCAGTTCGGCAAGAATCGGATCGAGGCGTTCATCTTGAGCAGGGCATTGATTGAGATTGACAATCTTATGACTTCCCTTCTGGTAATAACCTGCTTTGAGATTACCATCTCGACCAATTGCCAACGGATAAGTAACTTTATTGCGGTAATGCAAGCTATCGGGCGCACCCACAATTGGCGAAACCATCTCTTCGAGAACTTCCGCAGAAAATCCGCCAATCCTTTGTAATGCTTGGAAAACAATATTTTGTTTAGTTATCAACTGAGCAGGATAGCTAACGGCTTGCCATTGACAACCGCCACATTTATCAGCAACGATGCAATTAGGACGAATGCGATCGTCTGATGGTGTGAGAATTTTTTCGATGCTAGCATGGGCAAAGTTCTTTTTTACGAATTCTAACTTTGCTTCAATGCGATCGCCTGGCACGGTATTAGGAACGAAGATCGCAATATTTTCGTAACGCCCCACTCCATCGCCACTGTCAGCGAGATCGTCGATGGTGAGCGTAATTTTCTGTCCCTGTAGTAGCATATTTTCCTAAATTAATCTTTGCCTGTTCATGTGCAGATGGGGGGTGCATCATTTACTTTTTCGAGAATGACAGGCGTTTGTCTATTGGTATCATTATCATCATAACATTTTCATGATCCAATAAACATAAAAAGCTGTAGCGTACGCGCAGCTTTCTAGGTTTTTACCGCACTTACAACCATAACTATGCTAATTCGATTATTCCAAAAGCAAGACAGCGATCGCATCGCGCAGTTGTTCCACGATACTGTGCATGAAGTGAATAATCGGGATTATTCACCCGATCAACTTAAAGCATGGTCGCCTGACGATCTGCATTTTATTGATTGGGGGGATTTTTGCACCAAGATATTTACCTATGTCGCTGAAGAAGAAGGGGAAATTATTGGGTTTGGACAACTAGAAGCTAATGGACATATCAACTGCTTCTATTGCCATAAAGACTATCAGCGTTGTGGTGTTGGTATACGCATCTATAGAGAGATTGAAGCTAAAGCCTTAGAACTAAAAATAGAACGCTTATTTGTCGAAGCAAGCATTACCGCAAGAGCATTTTTTAAAAGTAGAGGTTTTGCGGTTGTCAAAGAACAGCAAGTAATTTGTCGAGGCGAGAAATTTACAAATTTTGTAATGGAAAAGTTACTTCAGAAGTATCTTGAGAAGCCAGAACCTTTTATTGTCGCGACTTTTTATCATTTTGCATATTTAGTAGATTACAAATCTATGCGTCCTGCAATTACCGATTTTTGCAATAGTCACGATCTTAAAGGCGTAATTCTATTAGCGCTAGAAGGAATCAACTCAACGATCGCAGGTAGCCGTTTGGGAATTGATGCTTTATTAAGTTATTTACGTTCTGATTCGCGTTTACAGGCGCTAGAGCATAAGGAAACTTTTTGTGATGTGAGACCCTATCAGAAGTTGCGAGTGAGATTAAAAAAGGAACTAGTAAAATTCGATGTATCTGATATCGATCCTAGCCGTGAAGTGGGCGTGTATGTGGAGCCGAAAGATTGGAATGCATTAATTACCGATCCTAATGTCGTCGTAATTGATACTCGCAATATTTACGAAGTGGAGTTTGGGACTTTTAAGGGTGCGATCAATCCTAACTTAGATTTCTTTCATGAGTTCCCTAAATATGTGGAAGAGAATCTCAAAACTAATAAACGCCAGAAAATTGCCATGTTCTGCACAGGCGGCATTCGTTGTGAAAAGGCTAGCGCTTATGTGCTAGCCCAAGGGTTTGATGAGGTTTACCACCTCAAGGGCGGGATTCTCAAATATTTAGCCGAAGTCCCAACAGAAGAGAGTCTTTGGCAAGGCGAGTGTTTTGTCTTTGACGATCGCATAACTCTTTAAAAGCGATCGCTTCAATCACAACGAGTTGCAACTACAGCATAAAACGGATCGCTGCTAGCCATACCCAACATGGCTAAAAAAGGCGAACTAGGAGTCACATTTGCCACTAATTCTGGTTTCGTAAATCCTTTAGGAACCGATGCGAAATATTTAAATACCAATTTGGTGCGATCGCCTTCTTGACCATCGCGCCATGCTTGAATTGCTTTCTGATAAAAC
>JBBRQX010000346.1:0-3470 GCA_038225745.1 Pseudanabaenales cyanobacterium
CGGTGACTTCTCTACGCTGGCGATCGCTAATTGAAAAAAATGCTAATAGCTTCACGCAGCAGCCTATGGTGATGGAATATATGACTGATCGCCTGATCGATATGACATATAACGCAGCGATCGAGCGCAATCCCGAATTCTTAATGAGCTATGCCCTCGTCCAACATCGCGCCGAAGACTACATTCGCGAAACTCAGATTCGCCACATTTTGCAACCACTCACCAACCGCCTCTTGGCGCACTATGGCAGTGTGGACTCTTTACAGCGCGAATTACAAAATTTACTTGAGACTTTACGCGATCGGCAAACGGCGATCGGCTACGCTCAAGGCAATATTATGAATCTTTTACGAGCCTCTCAAAGCGATCTCACCAAAAACTTTTGCCGCTTTCCTGAACGTGTAACCGAACATTCCGATCTGCAAATCTTAGAGAGACTACTTGAAAGCGATCGCGCTGGTGGGCTGGCTACATGGGATCATCGCATTCCTTGGGCAAATAACCCCCTCGCGCAACAAACTTCTGAATCCAAAACCCAAATCCGTAGTAAGAATCTCTATTACCAATGGACAGAGGGTTCTCTCGAAGAGTTAGAGCAGGAATTGAAGCAACAACCTAAACTCCGCAAAAAATATCATGCTTGGCTCAATGAGACAGAAGTTGCGGCGATCGATGCTGATTTTGAAGCGGTCAAAATCACCGACAGCCTCAACCAACCCGGTGATGCAAGATTGGTCTTTATCAATGAAGTTAATCTTGTTAAGCCTCCTGTCGGCTTACCAACCCCAAGAGAGCGTCGCGCCTACGCCAGAAAGAAAAAGCAAGAGTTGCAAGCCAATCGCAACAAAAAGCTTGGCTAAGCTATTTCATAAAACCCAGAGAAAATTTTGAAAGCGCCGCAAAGCGGCGCTTTCAAAATTTTCTCGAAAAAGCTGTAGCGCACGCTGCGCGTGCGCTACAGCTTTTCGGATTTATACTTTTGGAAAGATTGTCTCTGTGTGGCTCAACATTTCCTTAACGTCAACATCTTTCCAGAGAATTCGATATAGCTGAAGTGGCTCTTCTTTACCTTTAACTTTGATCAGAGCTAACTTCTCTAAAGGTAAATTTAGGCTAGAAATCTTGTTTTTTGTGCTTTCAGAGATAAACACCTCACCAGCTTGCGCCGCCGTACATATACGGCTAGCCACATTCATCGTGTCACCGATATTTGTGTACTGAATCAGATTTTCAGAGCCAATATTACCTGCGGCGACCATGCCACTGTTCAAACCAATGTGAATTTGGATTTGGCGATCGCGTCCTTGTTTTGTCCAGTCTTCATTTAGTTGTTTCATTGCCCATTGCATGGCGATCGCTGCACTAACTGCCATAACCGCATCATCTTCTTTTTGATAGGGAGAACCCCAAACCGCTAATAGAGCGTCGGCGATATACTTCTCTAAGGTTCCGCCAAAAGGGAAGACAATATCTTCGACCATCACCTTAAAATATTCATTCAAGAATTCTAAAACTTTGCGTGGTTGCATTTGGGAAGTCATTTCCGTAAAGCCGCTAATGTCCGAGAATAGAGCGGTCACTTCGGTTTCGACAATCCGATTTAGATCCCAACCTTCTTCGATTTTTTTGCTCACCGCAGCAGGAAAAAATCGCTCAAGCTTAGTACGGCGGATTACTTCCGACTGCATATTTCGATAGAGATTGGCATTCTCGATCGCGATCGCCGCTTGATTTGCCAAACTACTCAAAAATTCTAAATCTTCCTTACGGTATGCATGACCATAGGAGAGATTATCCACATAGAGAACGCCAATCACCTTATCTCTCGGTTTTAATGGCGCACACATCGCGGCTTGGATTGATTGCTGAATAATCGATTGAGAACTATCAAAACGGCGATCGCCTGAAGCATCATCACTAATGATCGCGTCCCCTTGTTTCAGAACGAAATTGGCAATTTTGCGACTATAAAAGTCAAGATCGGCGGTGGCGTTAGGATTGCTAAATTTATAAGCTTTTGGTTCTAGCTGTCCTGTTGTTTCATCGACTAGCAATAACACGGCGCGATCAACTGACATGATTTTTAGCAACAATTCCAAAATCTTCTTAGGTAAAACTGAGTGAGCTTCTGGATCTGCAAGTTCTTGGCTAACCTCTAGCAAAACCCGTAACTTTGCGGATGTACGCTGCGACTCGTCATCACCTTGGATCAGCAGCACCGAGCCTGAAGTTGCCAGCTTTGGCTGTTGCAGTAAATCTTGCATATTAACGCGAGATTTTTCGGGAGAAACGCGCATCAAAATCGATAAGCCCGAATTAGGTAAAGCATTTTGATTGGTAGCATCAGCACCAGACGGCGATTCATCAACTAATTGAAATACGACACTGCCAAACTGCACCAAATCGCCATAATTTAGCTTTTGTTGCGTAATCTTGGTTTGATTAACCAGCGTGCCATTACTACTATGGAGATCGGTGAGATATATACCTTTTTCTGTCACCTGAATTTCAGCATGATGACGCGAAAGGCTACGCGCTTCGTCTTCAACGACAATACTATTATCTAGTCCTCTCCCAATCGTATTTAGCCCCTTTCGCAGATCGCAAATACGTTCATGGGGAGTGCCTTGACCTTGAATAATGTATGCCATAGCTTGCGTCCACTCGTCTTAAAAAATTATCATCTGGAAGCGCGGCTGCGCCATGTTTTTAAATAACCTAAACCTTGATTGGCTAATTCCACTACAGAAGTACCTGCTAGAACTCTCGTATCATTCATAATGAAATTATTCCCATTATCCCATTTTTATTCATGTCACCAACCTTAGAACTACAATCTCAGGTAGATATTCAGGTACACACTCAAGTTACACCTGAAATTACATCTGATGCGATCGCCGAATTTGACCAGTATGTGATGAGTACCTATGCTCGCTTTCCGATCGCCTTAGAGCGCGGTGAAGGTTGCCGAGTTTGGGACAGCACAGGCAAAGAATATTTAGATTTTGTGGCTGGCATTGCTACTTGTACCTTGGGACACGCACATCCTGCGATGGTCAAAGCCGTAACCGATCAAATCCAAACCCTGCATCACGCCTCTAATTTGTTCTATTTTGCGCCCCAAGGTCAATTGGCTAAATGGCTAGTACAAAACTCCTGTGCGGACAAAGCATTTTTCTGTAACTCTGGTGCAGAAGCCAATGAAGGCGCAATCAAGTTAGCGCGTAAATATGCCCATACCAAACTTGGCATCGAAAACCCTCTGATTTTGACTGCAAACGCGAGTTTTCACGGGCGCACCCTAGCTACTGTCACCGCAACGGGTCAGCCTAAATATCACAAGAATTTTGCGCCGCTTGTGCAAGGTTTTGATTACATTCAATATAATGACATCGCCGCTCTCGAAGCTGCGGTGGAAAAATATTCAGATCGACTTTGTGCGATCATGCTCGAACCTCTCCAAGGAGAAG
>JBBRQX010000347.1:0-3468 GCA_038225745.1 Pseudanabaenales cyanobacterium
ATGACACGATTGGGAAGGCTCGTATTAATCCCAATCCATTGTTCATCTAGATAAATTGCTTCCCAACTATGTGCAAGTTTGCGTTTAGGATTGGAGTGATGAGAAACTAAAACTGGACTGCCAATTTTGCATACGCCAGTCATTGCTCCTGTATTGGCACAATGCGCGGTAATTATTTCACCACTATCTAGTTCTATGTCAGCGAAGAATCGCTTGTATCGGCTGACGAGACGACCTGTGATTAGATCCGTGTAAGTGTGAACTTGTGGCATTTTAAGTTTAATATAGACGGCGCAAAGCGCTGTCTATATTACCATGAGGGAAAATACTGTGTGGGTCAATCAATATGGGAATCAAACGTAAGCTGCATCACCCTGTAATTAAGCTAGAACAGCGTGATGGCATTCTGCAAGTTGTCGGCGGCAACTCTTGGTATTCTTATTTTCGCGATCCCTATCATCTGGTTCTCACTATTCCTTGGATCGGATTTTTGGCGATCGTTGTAGGATTCGATTTATTTCTCAATACTATTTTTGCGGTTCTCTATTTGCTAGATGCTAATGCGATCGCAGGTGTAAAGGAAGTAGGCTTTTTGGAAGCTTTCTTCTTCAGCGTGCAGACACTCGCTTCCATTGGCTATGGCGTGATGAACCCTCAAACTCTTTATGCCAATCTACTTGTGACCTTGGAATCGATCGCTAGTTTGATGTTATTTGCCTTGATTACAGGAATTGCTTTTACAAGATTTGCCAAATCCTCTTCCCGTGTTATGTTTAGCCGTGTTGCTACTATACATAACTACAACGGCATCCCGACGCTGATGTTTCGCACTGCTAATGAACGCCGCAACAACATTCTTGAAGCGCAACTAAGGGTTTATTTGATGATCGATGAAGTAACTGAAGAAGGAGAAAGGATGCGGCGGTTGCATGAATTGAAATTAGTGCGCGATCGCTCTCCTGCATTTTTGCTGTCATGGACGGTGATGCATACCATCGATCAAAGTAGTCCTCTCTGTGGTTTGAGCATGGAAACAATGGAGCGCTTACATGCTCAAATTCTTGTCTCGCTGACGGGTGTAGATGAAACGATCGAAGGTACGATCCATGCTCGACATATTTATGCTGCCCGCACTCTCATGTTTGATCGCCGCTTTGTCGATGTGATTCACATGGGAAATGATGGACATCGCTACCTTGATTACACGCATTTTCATGAAACAGCGCCTATTTAGAAAAGAAAGATCGCGGATAAAACCCAAAAAGCTGTAGCGCACGCTCAGCGTGCGCTACAGCTTTTTAGGTTTTGGGTTTTATCGTGCCTACATATTTAGTGCTAAGATGTAGCACTACAGTGTCTGCTCCCAGTCATTGATACTGTTGACACGCTATAAAAATTCTGTCTCTGATCCGTCTTACACCAATTTCAAAAGTGGGTTTGCCATTTTTGAAGCTTTAAAATCCCCCCTAATTAATTTTTCTGTAAGGTTTTAGATTCTTAGGAATGTCGCAAAATTCTAAGAATTGGTATGACTATAAATGGCAACGCTAACAGCGACAGACCGATAAAAAATTTGGAGTTCTATGTCTTCTTCCGTAATTGCGCCCCCTGTAACTAAATCCTCGCTAACTCATAAATCTTCTGCTCCGATCGCATCAGCAGATGGATTTTTAGCCCTAGGTTTGTCTGAGCAAATTGTCCGCGCCGTCGCTGCTCGTGGTTATACCAAGCCCACACCGATTCAATCGCAAGCGATCCCTGTTGTCCTCTCAGGGCGAGATTTACTAGCAGGCGCTCAAACTGGTACAGGTAAAACCGCAGGATTTACCCTGCCGATTTTGCAGTTGCTATCCAATAAGGTCGTCAAGCGATCGGCAACTGGAAAAATCACAATTCGAGCGTTGATCCTCACGCCTACACGCGAACTCGCTGCCCAAGTCGAAGAAAGTGTAAAGACCTATGGCAGACACCTGCCCTTAACCTCAATGGTGATCTATGGTGGGGTGAATATTAATCCCCAAATTAATCGCCTTAGAGGTGGTGTCGAGATCTTGGTAGCAACTCCTGGAAGGCTCTTAGACCATGTGCAGCAAGGTCGCTTGGATCTATCGAAGGTAGAAATCTTGGTGTTAGATGAAGCCGATCGCATGTTAGATATGGGCTTTATCCGTGATATTCGCCGAATTCTTGCTTTATTACCGAAAGAACGCCAAAACCTGTTGTTTTCGGCAACTTTCTCCAACGAGATTAAATCTTTTGCCAATACCTTGCTCAATCAGCCTGTAATGGTTGAAGTTGCGAGTCAAAATGCTACGGCGGACTTGGTAACTCAACGAGTTTATCCTGTTGATCGCGATCGAAAGCGTGAGCTATTAACACATCTGATCAAAACCAATAGTTGGTATCAGGTCTTAGTATTTACGCGCACTAAGCATGGAGCCGATCGCCTAGTCAAGCAATTGCATCAAGACGATATTGTGGCGATGGCACTCCATGGTAACAAAAGTCAAGCCGCCCGTACTCGCGCTCTTGGCAACTTTAAAGATGGCAGTTTGCAAGTCCTAGTCGCAACTGATATCGCGGCGCGGGGCTTAGATATTAGCGAGTTGCCCCATGTCGTTAACTACGAGTTACCCAATGTGCCAGAAGACTATGTGCATCGAATCGGACGCACAGGACGCGCTGGCTCGTCGGGCGAAGCGATCTCGCTGGTATGTGTGGATGAGCGCAAGTTTCTCTCAGATATTGAGAAGTTAATCAAGCGATCGCTGCCTCAAGAAATCATTGATGGTTTTGATCCCGATCCCCATGCCAAGCCTGAGCCAATCCAAGTTGGTAGACAACAAAAGCATCAACCTCGGCGCGGTGGACATAGCGATCGTGGGGCGATCGCCAAGCCTTCGTCAGTATCCGCACCAAGTAAATCACCAGCGAAACCACAAAAAAAGCAAGATGACAGAAGCACACCAAGATCTAACGATCAGCCTGTTAGATCTGAACGCGGAGACTCACATTACAACCGCAATCGCTAATTAAAAAAAACAAAAAAATCCAAAGCCATCTGGCGGCGCGAAGCGCCGCCAGATGGCTTTTTTATAGATAAAAGAGCATCCACTTCTGTGAATCTCTAGCTTTGATATTGCTATACTGTATAGGTCTTGAAAGACTGACTAAATATGGATTCTATATGGGAATGCGCCTTTGTCTCGAATTGATTGCAGCCTCGATTCAACAACTCCATGAACTAGGGCATATTGCCACAACGCCTGTATCATCTTCTGAAGAAATTGAAACAAAGAATTTTAACCTTGAAGATGTTGTTAATGTTCTGCAAGCTAACTTAACAGAACTAGAAGATTATCAGCGATCGCTTACTGGGGAATTAGAACGATATCGCGAACTTTTTGAGTCGGCTCCTGACGGTTATTTTGTCACCGATGCTAATGGCGATATTTCTGAAGCGAACCG
>JBBRQX010000348.1:0-3466 GCA_038225745.1 Pseudanabaenales cyanobacterium
AATCAATCCTCTCTGAGCTTGAGATTCACTGGTGCTAAAATCTTTTTGAATGAGACTAATCCGACTGAGATGATTGAGATTGGCAATTTCGCAGCGTTGATCGCTGACTTCACGGGCAAGGTTGAGCGCTTCTTGATGCAGCGCGATTGCCTCTTGGTGATATCCCATCCAAGCTTTAGAATAGCCTAAAACCGTGAGGATTCGTGCCTTTTCGCCTGTGTTCTCAGCTTCTTTGAGTGGTTGATCGAGGTAGCTAATTGTTTCTCGAAAACTCTCACCTGAAAAGGAGGCAAATACACCACCATAAAGCGGAAAGTTTTCGCGCTGGGCAAAGGTTCGCAAGGTTTGTAAACTAATCCGAAAACAAATTTTCGCTAGAGATTGGCGATCGCGTTCTGATAGTTGCGGCGCGTTTTGGAAGCCACTACTAAGTTCACCCCAGATCATCGCAAAGGCAACAAAGGTAGTCCCCGTCATATGCAGCCCTGCTTTTGCGTCATAGAGCTGCTGATCGAACCAGCGCACTAAGCCATTTTGCAAATATCTCAATAGAATCGACAGTTCTACCCAAGCACTAATATCGATGCGACCTTGGGCTTGCGCGATCGCGGCGGCTGATTGGTTGCTCGCCTGTGCTGCAAATAGATCGCGGGGTAAAGGACTGGTCATCTGTTGCGCCCAACTATGCCACGGGCCCGTCACCTTAGAGCGTTCAAATCCCACTTGTCGCTGTGATGCGTATAGCCAACTAACAAGGGAACCTTCCAAAATGTCGAAATCTGCTAAGCCGCGAGTGAGTCCGATCGCAAACTGACGCAGCATAAAAGCTTCCGAATCATCGGCTAAAGTCTCGGCGGATTTTTGCAACAATTCAGCTAGTAATTGAAGATGTTGGCGTTCAAAAACGGGCGAATGATTGGGGTCGAGAACTTGAGTTAAAGTCGCAAAACGCTCTTGAGGTTCTGCATTAAGAATAGTTTGTAAGCCTCTATTACAGGTGTCTTGAAGTTGATAGTTTTTTTGCCACTGTTCACATGCATCATTGAGAATCTTCATGGCGCGGAGTTTCTGATTCGCTTTTGCCTGTTTCATTTCATCGGTTTGGGCCGCAAAATTTGCTTGCAGTAGTTGAGAATGCTCTTCCAAAGCTCGTTCAAATATTTCCCCTGTCCCCGTCTCTAAACTCTCACTGAGAATGCGATAGACATGCTCTTTTGATAGCAGTTTGCCATTTTCGATATTGATAATGAGGCGATCAACAAAAATATTGTAGCGATCGCGAGTTGAGAGTGGTTTGCTGGCAGGATCTGACATATCGGTTTTTGGGGTTGGACTTCTAAATGTATTGTATGGTTTTGCCAAGTCAGAATTAAATATAAAGCCGCAAAGCTGTAGCGATCGTCACAGCTTTGCGGCTTTAAGTTTTCATTTGCCTAGCTTAAGATCTTTAGGTGTTACGCGATCACGGAGATCGCTTGATTTATCAACAGAGTCGAGTTGAATGGGTGGTAGACATACAGATAGTTGCTTGGGCTGAGCCGATGATGGCAAATATGGACTGAAGGAGTTAACCAAAATCAGCACGCTAACTTGAGTGCTTGCCTGAGTGAAAAAGTTGATCACGCGACGGGGGATCGCAATATTAACTTTGTCGTCATCAGTTATGGGCTGAGCTTGCTCAATGCCATTGCTCGATCGCGTTTTGTTTGACATAATATCCTCAGAATTAAATTTGGGCGTTGTTGCTTTGGTACAGCGCTTTTTATAATTAGTAGTATATGCATATTTTGAATATATATCAAATAATTTATTACTAAGGTTTCAGCCATGCAGAAATCTAAATATTGGGTCAAGAAGTACTTGCGTAGTGAAAGATTTTTAGTTTAGTTTGAGATCAGAAATTGGATTGATAGCAATAGTTTGGAGATCGCGAGTCCTACAATCAATGATAAGTACTAAACTTGATAACCTGCCACCAGAAGCAAAAAGTGTTTTACGACAAATTAAGGCTGGAGTTGAATTTACGCACAAAAAAGATGGCAGCATCTATCGAAACAGAGAAGGAAAACTACCAGAGCGATCTCCTAATTATTACAGGGAATACACGGTTTCGACTCCTGAGAGTCTAGATAGAGGATCACGCCGCTTGGTTATTGGTAATGGTGGAGAAATTTACTATACTAACGATCACTATCAAATTTTTCAGAAAATTGTGGAGTAGCTTGAATATGACAAAACACATAACACAGTTACTTCCTGTCCAGTCTTTAGCTAGTGGCGAATCTGCGGCTATTTTATCTAATGGACTAAAGAATCAGGGTGTTCAAGTTTTTTATTTAGATGGTAGAGAAATTTGTGATAAGCAGTCGTTTTTGCACAAGGTTGCTGAAGCGATGAAGTTTCCAGATTATTTTGGCTATAATTGGGATGCTTTGGATGAGTGCATTACTGATTTAGATTGGTGTCCTGCGGAGCGATATATCTTAATTTACGATCAGCCAGAAGTATTTTCAAAAGCAGCGCCAACAGAATGGAAGATTGCCTATGATGTTTTACAATCGGCTGTAGGTTATTGGCAAGGTACGGATACGCCTCTAGACATTTTATTTATTGGCGAAACTTAAAAGTCAATGCAAAAGCATACCTAAAATCTCCCTGAATTAACCCACATGATATCTAACTTTATGACTAACTACAGAGAAACAACAGAATACATTCGCCAACAACTAGAAAGAGTGTCCAAGGCAAAAATGGAGTCTCTATTATTAGAAGGCTTAAATAGTGGTGATGTGACTAAGATTAGAAATGAATGGTGGGATCAAAAACTCGCTCAACTTGTTAAGAAGCATAGAGGTTAAGATCCCCGAATTTTTGCATAACTAAATATTCACTACTTTTTCCTTTTTTCTTATCCTCTGGCTCTGCGGGTAGCAAGAAGGAAAACCTTATCGATGCCAATATGCAGGGAAAAGCGAGAGAGCCGATAGAAGGTAATCAGCGAAACAAGACGATGATTCATTCCTTTTGATTGCATTCTCGCCCGCAATTCCATCATGTCATTAATCCAGTGCTGCCAGTCATCCCACTCTTCAGGAAAGATTTCTGTTAATTCTTGAGTGAAAGTGATGATGAGGCTGACATCCCACGCTCTTTGTTTAGCTTCTAATTTTTTGTGTGAACTAATAGATGATTTGCGAGTGAATAGAAATCTAACTAAGGCGATCGGAAAAGACAAAAGCCATCGAATATGTTCTTCTACAAGTGCTTCAGGTGTAGTTTTGCTTCGTTTCGCAAAATATCCCAAAGCCAAAGCCCCAGCCCCAGCCAAAGCCCCAGCCAAAGCCCCAGCCAAAGCCCCAGCCAAAGCCCCAGCCAAAGCCCCAGCATTATTACCTGTAATCAAAGCAATTCCTGCGCCTATTAAGCCTCCAGAAAATGCGCCAAGTAGGGCGAGAGAAAACATCAT
>JBBRQX010000349.1:0-3437 GCA_038225745.1 Pseudanabaenales cyanobacterium
CCATCATTCAAGCCACCTGAAGTATTGAAATTATTAGCTTGAATGGCTTGATTGAGTGCGGCAATGCGGTCGCCTGTCGCTGGGTGAGTATTTAAGAAAGAAGGAGCGCCGCCGCGATTGGAGCTACTAGCTAGCTTTTGCATAAAGGCTGGCATCGCTCTTGCAGCGAAACCTGCTCTAGTGATATTTAGCAAGCCTCGGCGATCAGCATCAAACTCAGCTTCACGGCTATTGGGCAGGCGTAAGGCTAAGTCCACACCGATACCAACTAAGCGATCGTCACCAACACCCGCAATGGTGGCAACACCCCGCGCGATCGCCATTTGTTTCATTTGCTCTAGCGCGTGGCGACCTGAAATATGTCCCATCTCGTGACCGATGACGCTTGCGAGTTGGGCGACATTATCAGAAGCAGCGATCGTGCCAGTATTGATGTAAACAAAGCCGCCCATCGTGGCAAAAGCATTAAGATTTTTATCGTCAACTACGCGAAAAGTGTAGGGAATATTCGGGCGATCGCTAGTTGGGACGAGCATTTGTCCTAGCCGACTTACTAATGCATTGGCGGCGCGATCGTTGCTAAGCCTTACTTCTTGTCGAATTTGACCATCAATTTGTCTACCTAAAGCAACTTCATCATTGTCACCAATATTAGAAAGCTGAAAAATTTGAATGGCTGACGGTAAAATGCGAAATAAGTCAGATAGATTTAAAGCACTTGCCATGAAGGGATTGATAGTAACAGCCAACAACAAAGACATCAATGAGGCGATCGCCAATTTTCCATAATGCCGAAGTCTTTGATCGGTCGGTGCTATTAATTTCTGACTAATTGAGTTTGATAATTTAGCGATCGCTGTTTTTATAATTTCCATATTGATAATTCCCTCAAGATTTATCTACTTTTTACAATACTCGGACTAAATCCCCCACCTTTATTTGCTCACATCTTGAGCTATAGACATAAAACTCAGAGAGTAAGTTGCGGCGCGAAGCGCCGCAACTTACTCTATTTGGGTATTGACGCGAAATTTACTGGGAAAGTTGCAAAATATCGATCTCTTCCATTTGACGAATATATTTTTGGTGATTTCTACTATAATTAAATAGAGCAAATAAATAATTATTATTAATAGTGGGGCAAACTATGTTTCTCACCGCGCCTAAGCCAGCACAACTTGATCGCCAAAATATCCCTACTCCTATTCCCCACGACCTATTTGCAGCGATCGCCGATCTCAAAAAAGAATTGAATGCCGTAATCTTGGCGCATTATTACCAAGATCCTGACTTGCAAGATATTGCAGACTATATCGGTGATTCGCTAGGGCTATCACAAGCTGCGGCTAATTGCCAAGCTGACGTAATTGTGTTTCTGGGTGTGCATTTTATGGCAGAGACTGCCAAAATTTTGAACCCAAATAAACTCGTGCTACTACCCGATCTTGACGCAGGTTGCTCCCTTGCGGATAGCTGTCCACCCGATCGCTTTGCAGCGTTTAAGGCGGCTCATCCCGACCATTTGGTGATTTCTTATATAAATTGTTCGGCAGATATCAAGGCTCTGAGCGATATCATCTGTACTAGTGCTAATGCTGTGGCGATCGTGAACCAAGTTCCTAAAGAGCGACCAATTATCTTTGCTCCCGATCGCAACCTTGGGCGTTATGTGATGCAACAAACAGGACGAAATTTACTGCTATGGGATGGGGCTTGTATTGTCCATGAAATTTTTTCTGAGCGTAAATTAGTTGAACTCAAGCTCAAGCATCCTCAAGCCGATATCATCGCTCATCCTGAATGTGAAGCCAATGTGCTGCGTCATGCTGATTTTATCGGCTCGACCACGGGATTGCTGAAGTATGTGCAGAAAAGCGATCGCCAAGAATTTATTGTGGTCACTGAGTCTGGAGTGATCCATCAAATGCAAAAGGCTTCGCCACTTAAAAAATTTATTCCCGCGCCCCCAACTAGCAATTGTGCTTGTAATGAATGTCCCTACATGCGACTAAACACCTTGGAAAAAGTGTACCTTGCCATGAAAAATCGCTCACCTGAAATCATTCTTAATGAGTCAATTCGTCAAGCTGCACTTAAACCGATGCAACGGATGTTAGAAATGTCTCTATAGAGACTATTAAGGATTTGAGTAATTCAGATAATTTTTTAAAAGTGCCGCAAAGCGGCACTTTTAAAAAATTATCTGGGTTCTCTGGCAGCGCAAGGCTCTGTGAAGGTTTGAACTATTGATAGAGGGATATATTTTCTTTGGCTGCAAAATACTTATATTGCTGATGATTGATTATTAGCTCATCTAAAAGCTTCTGCACTAAACTCCAGTCCGCAAGACCATACTTAGTTTCAGCAATGATCTGTTGACGTAGAATTCTAACTCTTTCAAGATTAGCTTGTGTCATATTTTCAACTTGTTGTCCCAATGTTGACAAATCTACAACTATTGACAACTAAAGTTTGGTATCACAGAACGCAAAAAACAAGATAAATTTTGGGATCATGATATTTGAGACAAAATTCCATAATTGCGTCTAACGCCACAAATCTCACCTTGATCGCCGATGCAATGGCATACTGAGAGATAACAAGCAGTTCTGCCAATTATTAAAATGCTGATGTATACAGTCGAAATTACGCTCAAAAATAATCCGATCGCTTTGTCTGTGCAACGCAAGGAACAGGAAAAGGCTGAAGAGCTTTATCGAGAAATTGCAACAATTCTCTCAGGAGTATCTTCTGAGCTACCTAAAATTTTTGAATTAACTTGTGAAAAACAAGAAGGTAAAAAAGTCTCTGTACTTACTAGCGAAATCTCGGCAGTACAGGTTTCTGAAAAGTCAGGGGCTTCTGCGAATATGGGCGCAGGCTTTATCCGTGGCTAGTCATTAACCAACGTTGTCGTCGCACGCGCAGTGTACGACAACGTTACAGACATGGCAGTGCAAAACGCTGTATTCATCATATTTTTAATTAGAGATGCTCACCGATCAATCTGTAACTACCGCTATTAGTGTTCGCGATCTTAATTTTGCTTGGGCTTCGGGCGAAACTGTCCTCGATCGCTGTACCTTGTCTGTTCCCAAAGGTGAATTTTGGATGCTGCTGGGAACTAACGGCAGTGGCAAATCCACTTTATTAAGGCTTTTGGCAGGTTTACTCAAGCCAAAATCTGGTGATATTGCGATCGCCGATCGCATTGGCTTTGTGTTTCAAAATCCCGATCATCAGTTGGTGATGCCCACCGTTGGCGCAGATATTGCCTTTGGTTTAGTATCCGAAAATCTCTCCTATAGCGAAACTCAGCAGAGGGTTGAAGAATCTCTCAATGCTGTGAATCTTGCCCAAATGATCCGCCGCCCTATTTATGCCCTCAGTGGTGGGCAAAAACAACGAGTAGCGATCGCGGGGGCGATCGCCCGTCA
>JBBRQX010000350.1:0-3436 GCA_038225745.1 Pseudanabaenales cyanobacterium
AAAACTAGAAAGAAGTGTTCATCTTCTTCAAGAATACTTTGAGGAGCTAAAAGAAGAGAAGCTACTAGACCTACTTGAGATACAATCTCTAGATAAATTCATTAGTTTCTTCCAGTTGCAAGTGATTGCTCCCAGCTATCAAAGAGTTGATGACGATTTTAGTAATTTTTTAAATTGTTATGGAAATGGAGAAGTTCATCAATGGAGTCAAGAAGAAGTTGAGAAAGAATACGAACATTGGCATAGACAGATTAAGAAAATCGCCAAGCACTCTAAACTTATTCAGGATGTATGGTTAGGGTTGATTCGTTTTAGTCATAGAAAATAACCCTATGATTGCTTCAGAATTTCTCTGCCTGCTAGCTCGTTAATTATGCGGTTAAAACTATTATCCATCAAGACATTTTAGAGGTTTTAACTAGAACAAATCACTGAAACGTCTATTGAGACTATCTACTTTACTAACGACAATTTACTCAATCATGAACCAATCTCCAAAATATCCAGACGATCGCTATGAAGCATTCATTCAACCTGTGGATGAATACAATCGTGAATTGAGTGCTAACGTACATCCACTAGATTGGGTGAATCCTCAACCTGCGACAATTTATGATCTAGTCGTAATTGGTGCGGGAACGGCGGGGCTAGTAGTCGCAGCAGGAGCAGCAGGTTTAGGATTGGGCTTAAAAGTCGCCTTGATTGAAAAAAACTTAATGGGAGGAGACTGTCTGAATGTTGGCTGTGTTCCTTCTAAATGTGTGATTCGTTCATCGAGAGTAGTTGCTGATATCAGCGACGCTGCAAATTTTGGTATTAATCCACCAAGCAATATTGATATTGATTTTGCAGCAGTGATGGCAAGAATGCGAAAAATCCGCGCGCGGATTAGCGAAAATGACTCCGTAGAGAGATTTCGTAATCTTGGTGTCGATGTGTTTCTTGGTTCAGGGAGGTTTGTTGGAGAGAATGCGATCGCCGTCAACGATCAGCAATTACGCTTTAAAAAAGCGGTGATTACCACAGGTGCAAGAGCCACAAATTCGCAAATCGCGGGACTAGCCGAAGCAGGATATTTAACAAACGAAACAGTTTTCTCACTGACAGATCGCCCTAAAAGATTGGCAGTAATCGGCGGCGGCGCAATTGGTTGTGAGTTAGCACAGGCTTTCCATCGCTTAGGTTGTGAAGTGACTTTACTGCATAAAAATCCGCATCTACTTGATCGCGAAGATGCTGATGCAGCCGAAATTGTGCAGCAAAAATTTATTAGTGAGGAATTAAATTTAGTTCTTGATTGTGTAATTTCTAAAGTCGAAAAAACTAATACGGGTAAAGTTATCTATTATCAACAAAATGGAATTGTGAATCAAATTGAAGTTGATGAAATCTTAGTTGGTGCGGGGCGATCGCCTAATGTTGAAAGCCTAAATTTAGAGTCTGTGGGTGTGGAATATGACCAGAAACGCGGTGTATTTGTAAATGATTATCTCCAGACTACAAATCCACGTATTTTTGCCGCAGGTGATATCTGTATGAAGTGGAAGTTTACCCACGCCGCCGATGCTGCTGCTCGAATCGTAATTAAAAATACGCTATTTGCTCCCTTTGGTTTAGGAAAAAGTAAACTCAGTGATTTAGTAATGCCTTGGGTAACTTATACCGATCCTGAAATTGCTCATGTTGGTCTATATACAAAAGAAGCGCAATCTCAAGGAATAGAAACCGATAAGATTAAAATTCCTTTTAGCTCAGTTGATCGCGCTATTTATGATGGAGAAACTGAAGGCTTTGTTAAAATCTTGCATCAGCGTGGCGGCGATCGCATCCTCGGCGCAACGATTGTAGCTCGTCATGCTGGCGAAATGATTAGCGAAATTACGTTGGCGATCGCCACAAAACAGGGACTAAATGCTCTTTCTAGTGTGATTCATTCCTATCCCACACAAGCTGATGCGATCAAGAAAGCTGCTGATGCTTATCGTAAAACTCTTCTTACACAACGCACTCAGTCACTTTTAAAGTTTTTGACTAAATTTAGCTAAAAATTATTTGTTAATTGATGTTACTTGGAAAACCCAAGAAGTTGTGACGTGCGCTACAACTTCTTGGGTTTTAAGGTTGCATTAATTCAATCGGCAGTCCATCAGGATCGGCAACAAAGGCGACTTGATAGGTGCGATCGCCAATTATTTGCTCTCTAGGTGGCAAAAGCAATTTCACCTTACCTAACTTGTTAACTAATTCATCTAAAAAAGCTGCCAAATTTTCTACATGAAATGAAAGGTGATAGTAACCCACATAATGCTCATCATTAAAGGGATCGGGAATATTTTTCGGTTCAGGAACTTGCATTAATTCCAGATTAGTCCCTGCCCCATGCATCCAGCAAGCTAGAGTGCTCCCCGCCGTGAAGCGTTCTGTCACCTCAAAGCCTAGAGCCTCATAAAAGGCGATCGCCTGAAAAATGTCCGATGTTCGGATCGAAGTATGGTGATATTTCATCGGTTTAATAAAGATTCTTTGGTGACGCACCAGACAAAATGTGGAAGTGAGAGCATTCGCCGCCAGCGCCAAGGTTCTTGATAGAGTCTGTATAGCCACTCTAAATGATTATTGCTTAACCATGCAGGGGCGCGAGTTTTTACACCCGACCAAATATCAAAACTGCCACCCACGCCAATCCATACTGCATTGGGGCAAAGATAGCGATGTTTTTGAATCCATAGCTCTTGACGCGGCACACCCAAACCGACAAGGATCAAATTAGGTTGAGAGCTTTGCAAGCGATCGCAAACTTGTTGCTCGATCGCCTCATCAAAGTAACCATGATGAGTGCCAGCGATCGCAATATCTGCCCACTGTTGTCGCCAACCATCAACAACGGTATCAATAACATCGGGAGCGCCACCGATCAAGAAAATTCGCCATTGCTTTTCAGCAGCGATCTTCACAACCTGCTCAGACAGCTCAATTCCCGGACATCGTGCAATTTTTTCACCACGCGATCGCAGATACAGCACAATGCCAGAGCCATCTGGCACAACTAGCTCTGCTTGCTGAATTACATTTGCCAAGTCTCGATTTTTACGTGCTTGCATGGTCATTTCGGCATTCAACGTCACAACGTGAGTACCTTGATTGGTTTGCAATCGCTGGGCAAGCCAATCGCTATAGTTTTTATGGATATGGACGGGCATACCCAATACTTTAAAGTGACGCAACGCAATTTTTCTCCAGATGTATCTAAATATCAAACAATTACAGCGCCTTGCGCTGTCATAAGCTGATCTGCACTTAAAATGCATGTCGAAAACCAGAGGATGATTGTGCCGCGCTTCGCGCGGCACAATCATCCTGCAACTTAAATTCACATCAGCTTAGAACCCAGATAACTTTTTGAAAGTGCCGCTTTGCGGCACTTTCAAAAAGTTAT
>JBBRQX010000351.1:0-3430 GCA_038225745.1 Pseudanabaenales cyanobacterium
GAGATGCAGTTTCAATGTGGATTTTCACGATCCATTTGCACCCACGATCGCCACTTTTTCAGTCGCCTTGATTTGGAGATTAATTCCTTGCAAAGCGCGAATACCATCAGGATAGATATAGCTGAGGTTTTCAATAGAGATGGGATTATGATGCATAAAAGACTTGACCAGTCAGGATTATGATCATAATGCACGCAATCGCAAAGCGATCGCGCCAGTTACCAGAATCTAATTCTGTGACAACAGGGATACCTTGATAGCCGCGAGCTAACATCGCCTGATAAATGCGATCGCCGCGATCGTAGGTACGAATAAATAGGACACCGAGCATATTGCCTAATACCTGACGCTGCCATGCGCGATCAGGTCGTTGGCGATCGTAGAGATTGCGGGTGGCAAAATTTCGGGCTGTGGCCGCACGACGCATTGCTTTAAATTCAGTGGTCAACACACCGATATAGCGATACATTGACGCAAGAATGCTCACCAAAAGCGGCGGCATTTTTAGCGTGACGAGGGCTTGTAGTAATAATGGAATGGGAGTACTGAGGGTGAGAATATTCATTAGTAGTAAAGATAGAAATACTTTAATACTGACACTTCCCAATACGATCAAACCATTAGTGGTAATCTGCATCCATCCCCATTGCCACAGCAGATCACCACCGCCACGAAATAGAGTTCCTAATAGAATTACGCTGCTAAATGCAGATTCGATCGCCATGCGTTTAATGAGAATTCCTAAATCAACTTTGCTCCAATAGAGAATTGGTAAAATTACAATTCCATATAATGCCCAAGTCCACCATCTACCAATTGGGGTGAGGGCGATCGCGAATACTAATAGAAATATGCATAGTAATCGCGTATGAACGGCTAGGCTAGTCCATATATTTAAGCGATCGCGCTGAGATGGTGACAGGCGATCGCTTGGTTCGATGAGATGAATATTTAACAGCATAGGTTTCAAAAAGTATAACGCAAAGCGTTCTACTTTTATTTTGGTTCAGTTTTTCGCACCGCTAGCTTACCGATTCCCCATGCTAAGCCAAATGCAACTAATGTGCCAGTGACACCCGCAAGGGCAGTTGAAACTTTCTCATCGGAAACAGCTTTAAATGAATATTCTTCAAAAATATGTGAAAAGGGAAGTTGTTTGGCTGCTGATTCGGTAGTAGCTTTCTCATCAAATTTCAAATCTTGGGAAACGCGATCTAGTCCATCAGGATTTTTGCTGGCAAATGGCGATAAGAAGGCGGCAATACTCAGGGCTAGGGCTAATCCTGAAAAAATAAAGATACGATTTTTATTCATGTATTTATAGCGATTTATAAATTATCTAATTCGGTTTCATTGATTACTGATGTTACGCAGAAGTTTCTAAGACCCTCACCCCTAGCCCCTCTCCCTGAGGGAGAGGGGAACAAGAGAGTATTTTCATCTTTCTCCCCCTCGCCCCTAGGGAGAGGGGGCTGGGGGGTGAGGGCGGTCTTTGTTCTACGTAACATCATTGATCGCAATATTAGGAGAATCATAAATTAATTCAGGGCGAGTCTTCCAGAGAAAGCTAGTCACTGCAAGAGTAATAAACGCTTCACCAATGCCGATCGCAAAATGCCAAGTTAGCATCGCGGTCATTCCTAAAGCCAAGGGGACAGTATCAGATAGGGCTAACAATACCGCGCAGACGGCGGCGGCGACAACTACGCTAGTCCATGAGGCGATCGCTGTCGCCACACTCATTCCCAACCATGTATGATGTCCAATTAAAAATCTAATCATTCGATATAGATAATAACCGCCAAAAGTTCCAATTAAACCCATGATTGTGATATTTGCGCCTAATGCAGTTAGCCCTCCATCCTGAAACATGACGGACTGCACGATAAAGACGACAGACATGACGAGCGAACCTGCCCATGGGCCTAGTAAAATCCCTGCCAGAGTCCCGCCCATCAGATGTCCAGATGTGCCACCAATGATTGGGAAGTTGTCCATTTGAGCAGCAAAAATGAAGGCGGCGGAAACTCCCATTAAGGGAACGGTGCGTTCTTTATATTCTGATTGGACGCGGTTGAGTGAGAGCGCGATTAAGGCGATCGCGATAATTCCTGTAACTAAGCTGACTGGTAAGCTGAGATAGCCATCGGGGATATGCATGGCTAAATGAATCGGAAAGGAAAACATCTATACCTCGGAAGTTTTTTGCAAGTTAAGTAAGTATAAACCCAAAAAGCTGTGGCATACGCTGCGCGATCGCCACAGCTTTTTGGGTTTGATTAAGGAAGATTAGCGTCAAAAATCGTCATCTGTGCTTCATTTGCTGGGTTTTCAGTAGATTTCAATGATGGCTTTGGTGACTGATCTCCTGACGGATGCTTAACCTTCGTCGAAGCACCCGATCGCAAACCAGTCGCAATATGACTATTTTTCGCGATATGTTCTAAAACTTGCTTAGCGCGACTAATCACACTGGCGGGTAAACCTGCTAAGCGCCCGACCTCAATCCCATAGGAACGATCCGCACCACCTTCTTGAACTTGATGCAAGAAGATAATTTCATCTTCTAGTTCCTTGACCGTAACTTGAAAATTGGCAACATTGGAAAGTAAGCTCGCGAGTTCATTTAGTTCATGGTAATGCGTTGCGAAAATGCCGCGTGCTTTGATTTTATTAGCAATATATTCGGCAACTGACCATGCGATCGCCATACCGTCAAAAGTCGAAGTCCCGCGCCCAATTTCATCAAGCAATACTAGTGAATGATCTTTAGCATGGTTGAGAATATTCGCGGTTTCATTCATCTCTACCATGAAAGTAGATTGACCAGTCGCAAGGTCATCGACTGCACCGACACGGGTAAAAATGCGATCGCATATTCCCAAAGTCGCCGACTCCGCAGGCACAAAACTACCGACTTGAGCCATAAGTTGAATTAGTCCGATTTGGCGTAAATAAATACTTTTGCCACTCATGTTTGGCCCCGTTAAGACGATTAAATCTGGACAATCGGGAGCCAGTGCATCGTTCCCCAAATAAGTAGAATTGGGAACGAAAAAACCTGCGGGGAGCGACTGCTCAACGACGGGATGACGACCATTATCAATAGCGATCGCGCGATCGCTGGTAATTTGCGGACGACAATAGTTATAGGTAACGGCGACTTCGGCAAGACTACACAACACATCGGCGGCAGCGAGAGCGGTGGCGAGAGTTCGCATCGGTTCGATATGTTGAGCCGCAGCCAATCGCAACTCCACAAACAGATCGTATTCCAATTGCTTTAACTCACTATCAGAATTGAGAATCCGCGTTTCTCGTTCCTTCAGTTCGGGGGTAATGTAGCGCTCTTCATTGGTGAGAGTTTGCTTGCGAATGTAATCAGCAGGGGCTTGTTCACTCTTGCCCCGCGAGATACTGATGTAATAGC
>JBBRQX010000352.1:0-3429 GCA_038225745.1 Pseudanabaenales cyanobacterium
AGGTATCTCTCATTTCTACCGATGGCAAGAGCTTCTATTATACTTTTCTATAGGACTAAGCTCTTGATAGCTCGATTTTACGCTTGTTTACTACATCTAGCGTTTTAAAATAATTGTTTTTGTTATGTAATCTTTTTTTAACAATTTACATTAAAAAGTTTACAAAATAAATCTCAAGTAAGTAACAAGCCTATGATTTATAAGAGTTGTGACTTTTTAATTAAAGACTATAGTAGTAGACTCGTTTAGTTATCTTGAAATTATCATCCTGAGTTTACTGGCGATCGCTGTATAGCTGTCGCCAGTCTTGCTACTCCCTTCCCACCCAAAATAGAGTTGCGGCGCTCCACGCCGCAACTCTATTTTGGGTTTTGATTTGTTCTGATCCAAGAGGCGATCGCTACATGTATAGATAATTACATTCGGTACATGAATAGCTTAAAATTACTTTAAAAAATACCTTAAATCCACAGATAAAGATAGGCAGCGCTTAACGTGACCGATTCTGGATTCTGCAATTTCTAGCACCATCGGCTAATTTTAAAGACTGTTTAGGAAAAGAAGATCTATGAGCATTGGATATCTCGCGTTAGTCTTACACGCTCACCTGCCTTACGTCCGCCACCCCGAAAGCGATTATGTACTGGAAGAAGAATGGCTGTATGAGGCGATCACTGAGACTTATATTCCCCTGATCAAAGTCTATGAGGGACTCAGGAGAGATGGGATTAATTTCAAAGTAACGATGAGCATGACACCGCCATTGGTATCGATGTTGCGCGATCCTTTACTGCAAGAGCGTTATGACAAGCATCTCGCTACGTTACAAGAATTGGTTGAGCTTGAGGTAATTCATAATGAGCATAACGGTCATGTCAAGTATCTTGCTGAGTACTATGTCAGAGAGTTTGCTGAGACTCGCGAGATTTGGGAAAGATATGGCGGCGATCTGATCACTGCGTTTAAGCAATTTCAAGACACAAACAATCTAGAAATTATTACCTGTGGCGCGACTCATGGTTATTTGCCATTGATGAAAATGTACCCAGAAGCAGTCTGGGCGCAACTAGAAGTCGCGGTTGAACATTACACCAATGAATTTGGACGCGCACCCAATGGGATTTGGTTGCCAGAATGCGCCTATTATGACGGCTTAGAGCGAATGCTTGCTGATGTGGGATTGCGTTATTTCTTAACCGATGGGCATGGTCTTTTATATGGTCAGCCTCGCCCTCGGTTTGGGACATATGCGCCAGTTTTCACAGAGTCAGGCGTAGCTGCATTTGCTCGCGATCATGAGTCATCACAGCAAGTATGGTCATCGAAAGTCGGCTATCCCGGAAATCCTGTTTATCGGGAATTTTACAAAGATTTAGGATGGGAAGCTGAGTATGAGTATATCAAGCCTTTCATCATGCCCAACGGTCAGCGCAAAAATACGGGTGTCAAATATCACCGCATTACGGGGCGTGATTTTGGTTTAGATGCCAAACAACTTTACGATCCATATTGGGCTAAAGAAAAGGCTGCCGAACATGCGACTAACTTTATGCAAAATCGTCAAAGTCAAGTTGGTTATCTCCATGACATGATGGGTCGCCCGCCACTTGTGGTATCTCCCTATGATGCAGAGTTGTTTGGACATTGGTGGTACGAGGGCCCTTGGTTTATTGATTTTCTGATTCGCAAGTCTTATTACGATCAGACCACCTATGAGATGACGCATCTTGCCGACTATCTGCGCGATAATCCGACTCAACAGGTATCACGTCCTGCTCAATCAAGTTGGGGCTATAAAGGTTTTCATGAATATTGGCTAAATGAGACAAATGCTTGGGTTTATCAGCATTTGCATAAAGGAGCGGAAAGGATGATTCATTTGTCCTATCGTGAACCTGCGGATGAGCTAGAGTGGCGATCGCTTAATCAGGCGGCACGGGAGTTACTATTAGCGCAGTCTTCTGACTGGGCGTTCATCATGCGAACTGGCACAATGGTTCCCTATGCGATGAGACGGACGCGATCGCACCTAATGCGATTGGAGAAGTTGTTTGAAGATATTGAGGCTGGCACAATCGATGCTGGTTGGCTGGAAAAAATTGAATATATGGACAATATATTTCCTGATATCAATTACAGAACTTATCGTCCATTAACTGCTGGTTAATTACATTACAGCGCTTTGCGCTGTCATAAAACCCAGAGAAGTTTTTAAAAGTGCCGCGATGCGGCACTTTTAAAAACTTCTCTGGGTACGCAAAATAAAAGCGGCGCGATGCGCCGCTTTTATTTTGCATAGAGAGATTTCATTACATTTATTTAAAAAAATATTAGTAACATACACTACCGTTTACATACTTATATGTTATGGTAAGCATATATAAACAATATGTATTTTATAAGGATATTAGCTATGAATACCCTGCAAAGAAAGGCTGAAGCCGACGCAAATCATAAGGCAAGTTTATCAGCTTCAGTTAAACGTCGGATGGAAGTTGCTCGCGCTAACAATGACGCTGGATTACTAAATGTCCTCGAACAAGAAATGAAGCAACTGGGCTTAAAGTAGACAAAAAAGGAAAGCTTAGCTTTCCTTTTTTTGTTAGGATGCACCGCCAAAAACTTCGATATTTTCAAATAGGCATACAGGGGAAGCATGTCCTACGCGAATTACTTGGTTAGGCTCGCCTTTGCCACAGAAGGGAGAACCATAGGCCTCGACGGTATGGCGATCGCCTACTTTGGTCAAGCTATTCCAAAACTGATTGGTAATCCCGCGATAATTAGGATTACGGAGGGTTTTGGTTAGTTTGCCGTTTTCGATTAATTTCGCATATTCGCAGCCGAATTGAAACTTGTTGCGATAGTCATCGATTGACCATGAGCGATTTGATTCCATATATACGCCGCGTTCGATATCGGCGATCGTTGACTCAAAAGAATGCGCTCCCGACTCAAGGTTGATATTTGCCATGCGATCAATCGCAGGACGATTCCATGAGGTGGCTCTAGAATTTGCTACGCCTTCAATCCCCGATCGCGCTTGACTGTCAGAACTACCTAAGCCGCGCAAAAGTTTACCTTCTTTGATTAAATATTCTTTCGCAGCAGGGATGCCTGCATCATCAAAGGCATAGCTGGCAAATTCTCCTGACGTAGTGGGATCGAAGCTAACATTCATTAGCGATGAACCGTATTGCATATTGCCAAAATCTTCCAGTTTGACAAAGCTACCACCTGCGTAGTTGCGTTCGTCTCCTAAGATGCGATCTATTTCCAAGGGATGACCGATGCTCTCATGAATTTGCAACAGCATTTGATCGGGAGCAAGGACTAATGCTGTGGTTTCTGTGGGGCATTCTGTTGCCGATAGTAACTCGATTGCTTGTTCACCGATTATTTGCGCTCTTTGTAAAAGTGCTGGGCGAT
>JBBRQX010000353.1:0-3401 GCA_038225745.1 Pseudanabaenales cyanobacterium
ATTGTGATAATCGCTCACACCTAATTTGCCATGCAGCAAATAGCCTAGCCAATCAGCTTGATGCAAAAAATAAAGCTTTTTTGATGCTTGTCCCGAATATTTCACTAGCGAAATTAATTTCGCAAAGCTCGAAGTCGCGCCACAGACTAAATGCTGATTTGGAGCAGTTTTTTTGACTCGTGCTAAAACTTCAAGCTCACAAGCGTCACTATAGATCATTGGTGGCGCGATCGCTTTACCATTGCGATCGCAAATTAAAACCGTCGCTGAAGTCCCATCAATGACTATTTTTCTAATTTTTTGTCGAATTTGTTTAGGCAAACTAGCAATTACTTCATAAAGTGCCACTTTCCATGTTTCGCAATCGTGAATGTCATAGTCAGATCGGGCGATCGCCACGATTCCACGATCGCCATTAATAGCGATCGCCCTTACACCCGAAGTTCCAAAATCAATCCCTAAAAAGTAATTCATTGATAATTTTTAAAATCAAGTAACAGTACAGCGCTTTGCGCTGTCATAAAACCCAGAGAAATTCTTAAAAGTGCCGCAAAGCGGCACTTTTAAGAATTTCTCTGGGTTTTATAGTCTCAATAGGTAGTAGCGGCGCGAAGCGCCGCCACTACCTATTTGGCTTTTTGTAAGGGAATATGCTTTTCCAAGCAAGTTCTCAACATGTTTGCATCAAATAAAACTGGCAAGAAATGAATACTTTTTACTTCTTTGAAATAGAGCAAAATAGGAAAACCAAACCAAAAAACCTTCCAATTTTGCCACTCTTGATAGGGAAAAGTACGGAACTTTTCTTGCGATCGATAAACCTCTAAATCTGTTGCAGTAAATACTAATCGAATCGTCGCTGTTTGATAAGCTAAAAGCAATCCAAAAATCGCAATTACACCCGCAGCAATCGGTTGAACCCAAATAAATGGAATTCCTGATAATACTAATACAGCAGGTATCGCATAGTTTGGATTTAGTTCTGTAGCCTGCGCTGCAATATCTGGATTATTAGAGGGATTTGAAGTAGTCATATTGATTTAAATAATTGATTTCTATCTATAGATATACATTTAATTCTAAGTCTATGGCTTCTTTATTGAAGTGATACGATGATTGTTACTAAGCTAATCACGCGCTTTAGTTAGTTTATGCTTAACTTAGCGCTTTGTTGGCAAGCCATTCTAATTTTTACACAAGCTCAGGAAACGTCTATGAACTTATCCTCAACCGTGAACGACTCGGCTATCCCTTCTCCTGAAGTTGCCAAAGATCCTAAAGTCTGGAATCATCTCAAACAAGCGATCGCTACGAGTTCGGGGTTTGACAAATGGCAGCGATCGCGAAATGGCGATCCCAAGAGCGATCCCAAAGATATTTTGGTAGTCCAAGAAAGCGTGCTTGATGATCTCGTGCGGAGTTACTTACGTGAGACACTAGAGACGTTAGCGTATTAATTGCGAGATTTTCTTGTGAGCGAAACATCAAAAACTCAGTTTGAAACCTTAAGAGAGCAACTAGCTGCGGAAGAAATGGGTACTCGAATGAAAGCCCTCCATGCTAGTCGCTCTCTTTCTATGTCTGAGCGGTTTACTTTATTGACGATGGCGGCGATCGATCCCTATGCTCGTATTCGTTACGATGCGGTCAGCCAACTTGGCACAGTCGGCACTGTTGATTTGCAAAAGTCTTTTGAAATTTTAAGCGATCGCCTGTTTGTCGATCCTGAACTCGATGTGCGTGCCGCCGCCGCCGCCTCTCTCGGTTCTCTGCAACTTACACAATCCTTCGATCTGCTCAAAACCGCCTATGAGTCCACAAATGATTGGATGTTTCAATTTAGTATTGTGGCGGCGATCGGTGAGCTTGGCGCACCTGAAGGTTTTGATTTCTTAGCCGAAGCATTACAAAGCCCCAATGAACTTGTCAAGATTGCGGCGATCGGCTCTCTGGGCGATTTAGGCAACCCCGAAGCTGTACCTCTATTGATACCTTTAGCTGATGATCCCGATTGGCAAATTCGACATCAAGTTTCGCAATCCCTCGCCCAGATCGGTGGCGATGCTGTCAAAGTTGTTTTAGAAAAACTTGCTAATGACCCGATGCCCCAAGTTGCTGAAGCCACGCGATCGCATCTCTAAGTCTCTATGAGCTACGACAACACCTGCAAGTATTTAGCCGAAAACTTCCCCACTGACTTTGCCATTTGGTTATTGGGGAAGCCTGTTGCTTTAACGAAACTCGAACCATCGGAGCTTTCAGTCGAACCAATCCGTGCCGATTCGGTGATATTTCTGGAATCCGTAGACTTAATCCTACATATCGAATTCCAAACGAAAACCGATGAAAATATGGCATTTCGGATGCTTGACTACTGGGTAAGACTACACCGTAAATATCCCAACAAAGAAATTTATCAAGTAGTCATATACCTAAATCCAAGCAATTCGCCGCTTGTCTATCAAACCAATTTCAGCGCGAAGAAGATAAGTTATGAGTTTGAAGTAGTCCGTCTGTGGGAACAGCCTACGGAAATATTTCAGCAATATCAAGGGCTATTACCTTTGTCTGTTTTAAGTAAAACTGAAGATCCCACTGAGACGTTAAGAGAAACTGCCAAATTAATTCACAATATTGAGGACAGACAAGTAAAAAGTAATGTTGCTGCTGCCACGGCAATTATTTCTGGGTTAGCATTAGACAATGCAGTCATTCAAAGATTATTGAGGAGTGATATCATGAAAGAATCAGTATTTTATCAAGAGATTTTACTCGAAGGCAAGGCTGAAGGTTTGGCTAAAGGCAAGGCTGAGGGTTTGGCTAAAGGCAAGGCTGAGGGTTTGGCTAAGGGTAAGGTTGAGGGTTTGGCTAAGGGTAAGGTTGAAGAAAGAAACCAGATTGCTTTGAAGATGCTTAGCTCTAACATTTCTTTAGAGATGATTGCTCAGTTTACGGGATTAACTTTAAAACAAATTGCTAAGCTCCAAAAAACGGCGGCAGAACCGCGCAAAGCTGGTAAAACGAATACGCGCAACATTGTCTGAATCGCGGATTTTACGGATTAGAGGATGACACGGATTTTAATTTGGATAGGCAGGGTTAGTCTCGTAAAGCATCCGAATTAAAATCTGTGAAATCAGTTAATCCATTTAATCCGTGATTCAGGCTTTATTTTTTGCAATAAAAAAGAGGAAACACTAATATGTTTCCTCTTTTTTATTGTTTCAAGAGATTAAAAGCTTTAAAACTTTTAATCTCTTACGACCAAAACTCTAGAAGGAGAATGTAGTACGAAGTACGCCGACAGTTGCAGTGCCATTAGCATTTGAACCGCCTTGGTTGAATACGAAGAATACACCAGGAGTGATGCTGATATTCTTAGAAACACGGAAGCGATAGAA
>JBBRQX010000354.1:0-3378 GCA_038225745.1 Pseudanabaenales cyanobacterium
CCTGATAGGTCGATCGCAAAATGCGATCGCGTTTTAGCAAATTTTTCTAGTTCTATTTGTAATGGTTCAAGGCGATCGCTTGACAAGTTAAATGGAGCAATTAGGGTAATGTGCGGTGGTGATTTGGTTTCGGCTTTGTTATTGGTGTAGCGATCGCGAAAATGATTTTGGATTTGGATAACTTCAGTTTGAATTGCATCAGGTGGCAATATTGCGATAAAAAATCTTTGGTTCATCTCGATTTTCCTCAATCTCCCTTAAAAAAGCGTTAATAAGTAGCTAGGCAAAAGAAAATTTAAAACAGGAAGTATCAAAACCATTGTCGTCATAGCGAGAATTGAGAGCCAATTTTAGAGAAAAAGCTAGATCATCTTCAGAAATAAACATTTGATCAGAAATTTCATCACGTTTTAACCTAAAGTGCGGCTGCTAAAAAGCTGTAATACAAATATAGTCTGAGACATAGAATTAGTCATCAATTCTTTTTTCGTCCTTCTTGATCGTAATAGTCAGGTTTAGTAATCTGCTTCGCTCTAGCGATCGCCAAAGAATTTGACTCAATATTCTCCACAACTGTCGAACCTGCGGCAATATTCACATTCTCACCAATTTGAATTGGCGCAACTAAAACCGAATTAGAGCCAGTCTTGCTGCGATCGCCAATCACCGTTTGATGTTTTTTAAATCCATCATAATTAGCGGTAATCGTTCCTGCGCCGATATTCACTTGCTGACCAAGCGTAGCATCGCCAAGATAGCTAAGGTGTGCGGCATTTGTGCGATCGCCAATTTTGGCGTTTTTAAGTTCCACAAAATTACCAATCCGACATTTTTCGCCGACCATTGACTCACCCCGAATCCGCGCAAAGGGACCAATTCGACAGTTATCGGCAATTTGACTATCTTCGATCACTGAGAACTGCACCACGCAGTTCTCACCAATGATGCTATTTGACAACATACTCGAAGGCCCAATCGTTGTTCCTGAAGCGACTTTAGTGTTACCGCGTAAATGGGAATGTGGCTCAATAATCACATTCGGAGCAAGTTCTACTTCATCATCAATGGTAATTGTTTCAGGAAGCAACATCGTTACACCAGCTCGCATCCATTTTTCCCGCGCTCTTTTTTGCAAAACGTCAAAGGCATGGGATAACTGAATGCGATCGTTAATGCCCAAACTTTCATCGGGATCTTCTAAATCGCTAGCATAAACAGAATCGAGATAATCAAAAACTTCGGTCAGATAATATTCTTTTTGAGAGTTGTTAGTACTGAGTTTGGGCAAAGCTAGAGCAAGCTGTTGCCAATCGAAGCAATATACTCCCGTGCTGACGCGCTGATTGAGAATCTGTTCGGGATTGCAATCGCGATGCTCGATGATGCGTTCTATTCGCATATCGCGATCGCAAAAAACACGACCATAGCCAGTCGGATTAGGTAGAATCGCTGTTAGTACGGTTGCCGAAGCTTGATGTTGGCGATGATTATCGATTAAGGCTTGAATTGTTTCAGTACGCATCAAAGGCGAATCGCCAGTAAGTACAACTAGTTCCCCTACAAATCCTGCTAAAGGTTCTAATAATTGCTGAATCGCATGACCTGTTCCCAATTGTTCTGTTTGTTCGGCAAATTCTAATTGAGGATAATTTGCTAAAGCCTCACGCACTTGATCACTGCAATAACCAACGATCGCAATACGGCGATCGGCTTTTAAAGCATCTGTGGCATTGAGAACTCGCTCAACTAAGGATTTGCCGCCAAGAGGTTGTAATACTTTCGGTAAGGCTGATTTCATGCGCGTTCCCTTACCCGCCGCCAATACTGATACTGCTAACACAATTTTTTTCTCCCTTAAAATCTATTTAAAATTTATTTAAAATCAAAAAAGTGCAACTACGTTGCACTTTTTTGATTATGATTTATCCATTCGGACGGCTCATTTTTTCGAGATCGAGAACTTCAGCCAACTTCTCTTCCGTCATCAACCCCTTGTCTAAAACCACCTGACGCAAAGATTTACCTGTTGCAAGTGATTCCTTCGCAACCTCAGCCGCATTCAAATAACCGATGTGCGTATTTAACGCGGTCACCAATGAGAGACTACCTTCGGCATAGGCAAGACAGCGATCTTCTACGGCAATGATTCCTCTAATGCACTTAGTGGCGAGAGTATCGATCGCCTGACCTAAAATCTCAATACTATGAATCAAATCATAGGCAATTAGCGGCATCATCACATTCAACTCCAATTGACCTGCTTGCGCGGCAAAAGCGATCGCCGTGTCATAACCCATCACCTGATAACAAACCATATTTGTCATCTCGGCAATTACAGGATTATATTTTCCGGGCATAATTGATGAGCCGGGTTGGACTGGTGGTAATTGGATTTCGCGCAAACCTGTTTTTGGCCCTGAATCCATCAAGCGCAAGTCATTGGCGATTTTGCAAGTATCTTGAGCGAGATTACGAATTGCGCCTGATACGTTCACAAAGGGAGCCATACTTTGCATCGCTGCCATCAGGTTATTCGCAGGTTTTAGCTCAAATCCAGTAATTTCACCTAGCTTTTCGGCAACGCGATCGCAATACTTTGGATGTGTATTTAGCCCTGTACCTGACGCACTCCCACCTAAACCTAAGGTTTTTAAATCATCGGCAGCTAGGTGAATGCGTTTAATATGATCGCTAATAATTTGGGCGTAGGCTTGAAATTCATCGCCAAGTCTTACAGGGACAGCATCCTGTAAATGGGTGCGCCCTGATTTAATGATTCCCGAAAAGGCGATCGCTTTAATTCGCAACTGTTCATTCAGATTCGCTAAGGCAGGAAATAGGACATGATCCAGCGCCAATAATGCGCCAATCCGAATTGCGGTAGGAATCACGTCATTTGTAGATTGTCCATAATTCACATGATCGTTAGGATTGAGATTTGGATAGTTACCCTTCACGTCACCCGAAATTTCAAGGGCGCGATTGGCTAACACCTCATTGATATTCATGTGATGTGATGTCCCTGCCCCCGCCTGATACACATCCACCACAAACTGATCGCGTAACTGTCCATCTAATATTTCATCGGCAGCAGCGGCGATCGCCATACCCATGCCGACAGGAATACAACCGAGTTCGGCATTAACTAAGGCGGTGGCTTTCTTGATCAGCAAGCAAGCATCAACAAAGGTGGGGAGGGGCTTAAGTCCACTAATCTTAAAATTATCGATCGCCCTGACAGTTTGAATTCCATAATAAACATCATCGGGGAGGGACATTTCTCCCATGGAGTCGCGTTCGATTCTAGGCATAGTTTTTTGAAGAACTTTCAGTTTTTAGCTTTTAGCTTATGGTAATTTGACAAATTTCGATAGTGCA
>JBBRQX010000355.1:0-3364 GCA_038225745.1 Pseudanabaenales cyanobacterium
CGGATAAAAACTATGATCTTCTTCTTGAAATTCAAGAGCATGGTTCAGAAAACTGGATTCCGCATTATCGAATCTCCTCTGGTATGTACGTCACCCTAACCTATTTGATAGAAATAACAACTGCACCAAAAGGCTCAGTATTTGTCGTTGATGAGTTTGAGAATAGCTTAGGCATTAACTGTATGCCCCAGTTAACAGATTTCATTTTAGACAAATCTCCTGAACTACAATTTATTCTTACCAGCCATCATCCATATATCATTAATAATATTCCTTGGAAAACTTGGCAATTAGTGAGTAGAACTAATGGCACAATAAAAACTAGAAAAGCTATAGATATTCCTCAACTTGATACAGCGTCTAGATTGGACAAGTTCACTCAGTTGCTTAACTTACTTGAATATGAGGATGCGATCGCGTGAATCTTTTATTCTTAGTTGAGGGAGGAACCACAGAATATCAGGTATATAGTAAATGGATATCTCATTTATTTCCACATCTCAAACTCGTAGCTAGACCTGAAGATATGACAACCGACTCATATCGAATTATCGCAGGTCATGGATATCCGAATATATTGAATTACCTAGAAGATTGTTTGCAAGATATCAAAATATATAACAACGTAGATCACTTCTTTATTTGTATAGATTCAGAAGAAGATACTTATCAAGTTCGCTTTAACGAGATTGAAGATAGACTGTCAAGTCTAAAAAATAGGGTTGGCATGAGGCAGGAACAATCAACAAATTTTCATATTGTCATTCAAAATTGCTGCATAGAGACTTGGTTTTTAGGTAATGCAGAAATTCCAACTCAGTCTAATAAAAAGAATAGCTCTGCAAAATTTTCTGATTTTCAAAACTATTATGATAGTTTAGTTGACGATCCAGAAGCAATGATCGGTCTCCCACCAAATTACTACTATCCTACAAAAGCAAGGTTTCACAAAGCCTATCTAAACGAATATTTAAGAGGCTTTGGGTTACGTTATATCCAGAAAAATCCAAAAATAATTGAAGAAAAAGAGTATTTAGATGCCTTGATAAAGAGATGTAAAATGACTAATCATTTATCGAGCTTCAAGTATTTATTGGAGATATGGCAGGAATTGGTGTGATCCATTTGAGATCGTAGCGATCGCCCGCAACCAAAACACTGTCAACGTCCGTACAACTTGGATTGATCGCTTACGCCGCCTTTTCTTAATCCTTGAAACTACTAGAAGCCAGATCCAAAGTCACTTGACGCATTTGCAAATAATCCATTGGATCGACAGCCGTTCTGCCATCGGGTTGAACCTCAAAATGTAAATGAGGGCCCGTGCTGCGTCCAGTCGTACCAACTTCTGCGATCGCCTGTCCTTTATTAACGAACTGCCCTTTAGATACATACACTTTATTGGTGTGAGCATAAAGCGTCAAAGCGCCATTCTCATGCCGCAACTCGACAATATTGCCATAGCCGCCATCCGTCCATCCTGCATCAGTGACCACCCCATCGGCTGCTGCAAAAATGGGAGTACCAATCGGAGCCGCAAAATCAACACCCTTATGTAATTTTCTTTCGCCTGTAATCGGATGCACGCGCCAACCAAATCCAGAACTAATGGCGGCTCCAATTATCGGCAAAGAAAAATTAGAAATACTATTGAGATCGATCGCCGCAATACTTTTGGGGAGTTGCATCGTCCATCGTCCGGGTCGTGAAGATTTGAGGCGTAAATCCTGCGAAGTAAGCGTAACCTCAGGTGAAAGCTCGACCACCATTCTCGTGGTATTGGCATCAACTTGACCAACTCGTACTGCTTGTACTCCACGTCCTCCGCGCCGCCGTACTGTCGGCCCTTGATAGATAATTCCTGGTAAATCGATCACAATGCGGGTGGGATTGCTAATCACCGTTCCCTTTGGCTCAATGTCATTTTTGAGCGAAAACTCGATTTTGCTGTCGGTTAAGTCATAGACAAAGGTTTCGAGACGATTGGCAAGTGCGGTGGGTGTAGCGATCGCCAAGCTGGTAGCTAATCCACACAAAACAAGGGAGATTAGGCGAATATTTAGGTAGCGAGACATAAAGTTTTGCATGGGAACATTGCGCTATAGGACGGTTGATAGCAAGCTACAAGCCGTAAAAAAATGCACAATAAGCTCTGTAATCAGACTTGTAGGCGGCTGGGACAATACTCTAAAAATTTGCGTAACGAGAACGAGTGAGATTCTACATCAATTTCAATAAAATATGACAACTCGCGACTATTAAGTATTTAGACGAAATAAAACTAAAACCCAGAAAGTAGAGGCGGCGCTGAGCGCCGCCTCTACTTTCTGGATTTTAGTTTGTCTTAATACGAATGGCGATCGCTATATGAACAGATGCAACACCCATGAGATAATGTTGAAGCCTGATTAACAGATTTTTTGATTTCCAAAATTACAGGATATAAAAAACAAAAATATGAAATTCTTTGTTTTAAATATATCGAAATTGATAATAATGAAGGTTAAAGGATTAATTTCACGCTTTAAATTAATGAAATATTTAATTTTTGCGGTTTTCTCAGTCGTTTTAGCGATCGCCTTAACCAGTTGTAATAACCAAATCGTTACGCCAATCCGCATTGGGTCAAATCTCTGGACTGGTTATGAAACAATGTATCTCGCCCGTGACTTGGGCTATTACGACAACAAACCGATCAAATTAGTTGATTATCCTTCAGGGACTGAGCAAGTTAGAGCTTATCGCAACAAAGAGATTGAAGGAGCAGGACTCTCGATCGATCAAGTCATAGCGCTCGCCGCAACTCAAGATGATATTCGGATCATCGCGATTATGGATATTTCCAATGGTGGGGATGTGATTTTAGGGAAACCAGAATTTGCTGATATGAAAGCCCTCAAAGGTAAGCGCATTGGTGTTGAGGCAACTTCTCTAGGCGCATTCTTTATGACTCGTGCTCTTGAAAAAAATGGAATGACTACGAAAGATGTGGAAATTGTTTCTTTAGAGTTAACAGAACATGAGCGAGCTTATAAACAGGGAATGGTTGATGCTGTAGTCACCTTTGGTCTTGGGAGAACTAAGCTGTTAGAAGCTGGTGCAAAGCTATTATTTGATAGCAGTCAAATTTCGGGGGAAATTGTTGACACATTAGCGGTCAGCACTGAGGCGATCGCGACTTCTCCCGAAGCAATTCAATCATTGGTAAATGGCAGATTCCGCGCTCTCGATTATTTCCAAAAAAATACTCAAGATGCAGCAACTCGGATTGCGAAACGCACAAAAGTCACGCCCGAACAAATCCTTGACTCCTTTAAGGGATTGAGTCAACCTAACTTACAGGAAAATCAAAAATTGCTAGACC
>JBBRQX010000356.1:0-3353 GCA_038225745.1 Pseudanabaenales cyanobacterium
AATCCTAATAACATCAGAATTACTTAAATTATCTATTTATTCTATCGACTTTTCGCCAATCAGGCTATCCATAGATTTTATCAGATTTATATGGCTTAAATCTAAGTATAACTAGGTATTATGTCAACTGTTGACAACCCTGTTTGAGTATTAAAAATCAAGAATTATCGTTGCGGCGCTCCGCGCCGCAATGATAATTCTTGACTGGGATAATCATCCGTTGAGCGTGCTTAGCACGCTCAACAAACAGTTAAAATTGTTTCATGCAAATATACCTAGATCATGGTGCTACATCCCCCACGCGACCAGAAGTCATCGACTTGATGACCGACGTAATGCGATCGCAATGGGGAAATCCCTCTAGCCTGCATTGGTGGGGGGAGCGATCGACTATGGCGATCGAGCGATCGCGCTTGCAAGTGGCAAGTTTGATTAATGCTGATCCTGAAGGAATTATTTTTACGTCTGGCGGCACTGACTCCGACAATATGGTGCTGATGGGGATTGCGCGACAATATCAAACGCCGCAGCACATGGTTATTTCATCAGTTGAGCATTCGGCTGTGCGCTTACCAGCCCAGTATCTCGAACAACATGGCTGGGAAATTACAAGATTACCTGTCGATCGTCAGGGTCGCGTCGAACCAAAAGATCTCGCCCGATCGCTACGTCCCAATACCGTACTTGTATCGATTATCGCCGCCCAAAACGAAGTGGGTACGATGCAACCGATTGAGAAATTAGGTCAGATTTGCCGTAATGCTAACGTGCTATTTCACACCGATGCCGTGCAAGCGATCGGTAAAATGCCCATTAATGTGCAAACTTTACCAATCGATTTGCTCTCACTTTCGGCACATAAATTTTATGGAATACAGGGGATCGGAGCGCTTTATATCAATCCTGAAACGACTAAAAAGCGATCGCTAATTCCATTAATTCAAGGCGGTGGACAAGAACGCGGTTATCGTTCTGGAACGCAAGCTGTCGCCGCGATCGCGGGTTTAGGGCTAGCCGCCGAACTTGCCGAACAGGAATTATTTTTAGAATCAGCACGTTTAGCGAAGTTACGCGATCGCCTATACACATTACTTGCCGATATTCCCGATCTGATTCCCACAGGCGCAATGGGAACCGACAGATTACCCCACCATCTCAGCTTTTATCATCAACATATTGATGGTCGCCACCTTGTCCGCGAAATGAATTTTGCGGGGATCGCCATTAGTTCTGGCTCGGCATGTAGTAGCGGCGCGATCGAGCCAAGTTCGATTTTGTTAGCCATGGGATATTCGCAAACAGAAGCCAGAAATAGCATCCGTCTCACCCTTGGCAAATCAAATACTGATGCTGACATTGAATGGATATCATTAGTAATTCACCAAATTCTTAGTCGCCATGGCTTATAAAAAAGGCTTGTAAATATGGATGCAGCACTTACTTCTCAAGATATTTTGCGCCGCTATGCCCAAGGCGATCGCGACTTTAGTGGGCTTGATCTCAACGGAATCAAACTCAATGGCGCAAATCTTAGCCGCACCGATTGGCTAGATGTGAACTTCTCTAAAGCCTATCTCAATAGCACAGTCTTGACTTTTGCTTGCTTGACTCGCGCCAACATGCGCGGAGCCTTAATGATCGGCGCAAATCTCTGCGGCGCAAATCTCAACCAAGCCAGCATGAGTAATGTCAATCTATCCAATGCCGATTTGCATGGAGCTAGCCTCCAAGGAGCAACTCTATTTGGCGCAAACCTGAGCCTCGCCAATTTGATCGATGCGAACTTAATTGATGCCGATATGCGAACAATTAACTTGAGTGGTGCGAACCTTGCTGGAGCTTGTATGAAAGGCGCAAACCTGAGACAAGAAAGAGCGATCGGCGATCAACATGATATTGACGCTAGTAGAAAGAATCGTAGCGTCGCTAGTCTCAATGGCGCAAATCTATCTGGTGCGGATCTACGCGGTGCAAATCTATCTGGTGCAGATTTGTACAAAGCCGATCTGCGCGGTGCAAACCTCCAAGAGGCAACCCTCAGTGGTGCAAATCTCCAAGAGGCAAAACTAAATAATGCCAATATGACAGGCGTATTTCTCAGCGAAGCCAATCTCAGTTGCGCCACTCTCTCAGGCGCAATTCTCAATAATGCCAAACTGGAACGGGCGATCTTAATTGATGCAGACTTTAATGGAGTTTCGCTGCGAGGTACGATTATGGCAGACGTTAAAGCTAGTCGAGTGCAGATGCAAGGAGCCGATCTCACCGAGGCTAAATTTTCTCGCGCCGATCTCAGTCGGGCAAATCTCAGTGGTGCAATTATGATTCGTACAAATTTAATTGAAGCCTATCTTGCGCGCACAAATCTTGCTAATGCCGATCTGACCGATGCTATTCTCAATCGCGCCGAGTTAAGTAGCGCCAATCTCGTGGGCGCAATTCTCAAAGGAGCCACGCTTCCTGATGGAAAAGTCCAGAAATAAAATTGCCAGTTGTAGGGGCTTTGCATTTGCGTGATAATCTCTCAACTCCTCCCAAAAATCTCGATCTGCAAATGCAAAACCCTCTCCGCAATTCACTATGCGTATTGTAAGGTTGATTGTTGCGCCTGAATGTGATGCGATCGCCTTAGCCCAAGGGTTAGCGGATCGGGTAGGACTAGGCGATCGCGAAAAATTGATAGAATTTATCGAGATGGTTTTGGTGTATAAGTTTCCACAGATGAGTCGCGAGGAGGCGGTGTTTGGTTTTGAGAAGGTTGCGGATTTGGATTTGTGGTTGAAGGGGCGTTAGTTCAAGGAAAAGGGGGAAATGGGTTTGGTTTGTTTGCGATCGCGAAAAGTAAGACTTACGCAAATCAACCTGTTTAACCTTGTAGTCAGTAATTTATGGCAGGCAAAGTGCTGCTAAACTATACTAAAAACATCGCTAATGGTGATGACATGAGCATTGCAGTCAGCAACCCTGAAAACAAATCCCTCAGCAAGTTAGAAATTGAATATCCCAGCAGTGATGGTCAACCGATGGCAGAGAATACGGAACATTACCAATGGATTGTCACGATTGTTGGTGGGCTAGAGGCGCTATTTCGGAGCGATCGCAATGTCTTTGTTGCGGGTGATTTGCTGTGGTATCCCGTAGAGGGGAAGCCAACTATTCGCCGTGCGCCTGATGCGATGGTGGTATTTGGTAGACCGAAGGGTGCAAGGGGTGCTTATATCCAGCACCAAGAGGAAAATATTGCGCCACAGGTAGTATTTGAGGTGTTATCTAAGGTCAATAGGATTTTGGAAATGGCATCCAAGTTTGATTTTTATCAAGCCTATGGTGTCGATGAATATTATGTGTACGAC
>JBBRQX010000357.1:0-3350 GCA_038225745.1 Pseudanabaenales cyanobacterium
GCCACGATTGGCTAAAACTGTAATTGGGCGATCGCTATGAAAAAATGTATCGAGAGCGCGAATTGGTGTGCTGCTTGCCACATAAATATAAGTATCTTCAGGCAGAATCTTTGCGAGTTCCGCATAAACTTTGCCATCAAATAATTCATCGATTTCTACAAGAGATTCCGCGATCGCATGTTCGGCAATACTTTCGGCTAATTCAAAATCTAAGCGCCATTGTTTATCTTGCCAGACGCTTGGAGCGTAGTTCTCTAAATAATTGGCTAATTGTTCACAAAAGCTGACAGGATATACATTCAGAGCTTGCGTAATTCCGTGAGTGGGATCGCTATTGGTGCTACCGACCACGATTTGCTGACAGCTAATATGTTTTTGTAGCCAAAGCAAATAACTTTTGGAAGTTGGCATTGCGCCAAAGCGAATTACGATGTTGGGAGCGTGGGCTTTTGAGAAATTAGCCGATCGCAAAAAACTATCATAATGTCCAATTTCATCACGGCGATTAGCACCTGTCGCTTCGATTAGTAATGGATAACCTGTCGCCCTTGCCAATTGGCGCACCGATTCCAAAAAGCCTACAGGCGCGTCATACACCCCCACGACTAAAACGCCTTTGGGATAGCTAATTATTTGATTTGCGATCGTGGCGATCGCATCTGTACCTAGCGATCGCATTCCTGTAATTACTTGACTATAAGCGCCGCCCGATGGATTTCCAAACATTGCTTCGGGGCTGCTGAGCGCTAAGTCTTCTGGCACATCATCAGGGATAAGAACAGGCGGCATCGGATCGGCAAATGGGAAGTTGAGATGGATCGCGCCTGCGGGTGTGTCGCCTTTGCCGACAGCGATGCTGACACTACGACTAATTAGCGATCGCAAATAACGCAACCGAAAACCGATAATCTCTGGCGTTCCCACTTCAAAAAAGTAACGAACATATTTTCCATAAATATTAATCTGATCAATCGTTTGTCCAGAACCGCAATCACGCATCTCTGGCGGACGATCCGCCGTCAATACTACAAGTGGAATCCGACTGTAATAAGCTTCAATAATCGCAGGATAATAATTTGCCGCAGCCGTTCCTGATGTGCAAAGCAACACCACGGGAGCCATCTGCACTTTCGCTAAGCCTAGTGCAAAAAAGCTACTTGATCGCTCATCAATATGTACCAAAATCTGAAAATCAGGACAGCGATCGCGCAACTCTGCAAAAGCAATCACAAGCGGCGTAGACCTTGAACCAGGGGAAATGCAAACTGTCCGCACGCCTGAACGATAGAGTTCTTCAGCAACGATGCTTGCCCAGAGCGTATTCCGATTGGCAGTATTCATTTGATCGTTGTTCCATTAGCGCTAAAGTGGATGCTGTAACCGAGTTCCGTTAACATTTTTCGCAAGATCGGTAAGCTCAATCCCAAAACATTAGTATGACAGCCTTCGATCTTATCAACTAGCAATCCCCCAAATTTCTCCATCGTGAAACATCCTGCACAGCATAGAGGCTCACCAGATTCTGCATAGCTGGTGATTTCTGCATCAGTTGCATCGGCAAAATATACTTTAGTTACGCCGTGGCGCATGATCGATCGCTCAGTTTTCGCATCAATCAAATAATGTCCTGTATAGATTTGGCAATAGTTACCACGCATTTTCTGCCATGTGGCGATCGCTGTTTGTTTGGAGGCAGGCTTGCCATAAATCATGCCATTGAGATACATGATCGAGTCACAGCCCATAATTAGCGCATTTTGTCCCGTAAATTCTGGGGCGATCGCTTTAGCTTTACATTGTGCCAAGGTCAGCACTAATGAGGTGGGATCGCTAATCTGAATCGCCTCCTCATTAAAGTAACTGACTCTGACAATCGGTTTGATACCAGCGTTTTCTAAAATGCTCTTGCGAGTGGGGGAAGAGGAAGCAAGCACAAAAATAGGATTGGACATAGGAGTTACAGGCTTTTCAGGGTTTGAGTAATAGAGATAATTTTTTAAAAGTGCCGTGAGGCGGCACTTTTAAAAAATTATCTGAGTTTAATGCTATAGCAGGTCTGGGCGACGTTCTTTGGTGCGGATAAGTTGTTGTTCCTTTCGCCATTCCGCAATCAGTTTATGATTGCCCGATCGCAATATTTCAGGAACTTCCCAATCTCGAAATGTGGCTGGACGTGTATATTGCGGATAATCTAATAATCCATCTTCAAAACTCTCAAACTTAAGCGAATCTTCTTTCCCAACTGTCCCTGGACGTAACCGCACCACGCCATTAATTAAAGCTAACGCAGGAATTTCGCCACAAGTCAGCACAAAATCACCGAGCGAAACTTCGCGAGTCACCAAATGTTCGCACACGCGCTCATCTACTCCTTCATAACTGCCACAAATTAGAACTAACTGACCGTAATTTGCCAACTCTTTAAAAAGCTCTTGTTTCATCGGCTCACCCTGCGGAGTCATATAAATAATTTCGCGCTTGGGCAAAATTGGCAATGATTCGACCGCCGCAAAAATAGGATCGGGTTTCATGAGCATTCCCACGCCGCCGCCATAGGGTTCATCATCGACGCGATGGTGCTTATCGGTGGTGAAATCTCTGGGATTAGTGAGATATACATCGGCAATTTGATTGGCGATCGCCTTACCGAGCAAACTTGTCTGCAACGGCGAAGTAAAAAATTCTGGGAAGAGGGTGACAACATCTATACGCATTAGTCAATTTTAACCGAGTCAATGCTATTTTTTGAATAACTCACGCTGTGAGTTATTCAAAAAATAGCATTGGCTTACTTATATGCTTCCTGTTTCTGAAGTCGAAAAAATAATTTTAAATTTGGTAAAACCTTTTAATCCTGAAATTGATAGTGAAATAATTTCTCTATCTCAAGCATTAAATCGGATTTTAGCAGAAGACATTCATAGCAAATTGGACTTCCCACATTGGGACAATTCAGCGATGGATGGCTATGCTTTTCGCTATCAAGATCTAACAGAAAATTTACAGCTTGCGATCGCCTCTGATCAAATTCTCGCAGGTATAGCAACTTCTAAACCCTTAACTAAAGGTGAATGTATTCGTATTTTTACAGGTGGAATGTTGCCAGTCGGTGCAGATACCGTAATCATGCAAGAAGATACGGAACGCATTGGTGATTTTTTGCAATTTAAAGTCAAGCCCACTCAAGGCGAGTATGTCCGTCATAAAGGTGAATTTATCAAGGCTGGGACAAAGCTTATTGCCGCAGGAACAAGATTAGGAGCAACAGAAATAGGCGCTTTAGCTTCCGCAAGATGTCCGCAAATCAAAGTTTACCGCCAGCCGAAAATTGCGATTATTTCCACAGGTAA
>JBBRQX010000358.1:0-3339 GCA_038225745.1 Pseudanabaenales cyanobacterium
AGCTAGCCTAGCTTTGCGGCAATAGTGAGAGGTGCTGTACTGTAATAAAAGCATGAACCCTAATTTAAACCAATAAAATAAAATAGTAAAAAAGCAGTAAACCCTATGGTATAGTCTCGACTAAATTTTCTACGATACGGTGCTGTCGCCCATGCAAGCCAATCCAGTCTTCAAACCCACAACAACTTCTAGTCAATCTAGCTATCAAGCCTCAGTACCTGTGACTGTGTATCGAGAATTGACCTCGGAGTTACAATCTGCTCAAGCAAAGCTATCTTTTTTTCAGTTACAAAATGAGCAGCTAACTAAGCAAAATCAAATGCTGCTGCAAGAGTTTGAAGCGATCGCCCAATCTACAGATCGAGTACAGGCTATTCTCACCCAGTCAAACTTACCTGATTCAAAACTGTCAGCAGTTTTAGCAGGTATCCGTGCCTCTTCACAAGCCAATCCCGCACCGAGAAGTAATCCTCACCCTCAAGGTCGCCCCCCTGCTGCCAAGCCTCGTCCTGATGATAAACCAGCAACACAGGCTAATCCTCGTAAAGTCGCTGTACAGCAAACAACTAACGCAATCCAAGAGGCGATTTCTAGAGCAAGACAGCTTGCTAATGAGCCAGCACCTCAAATTGATAATGAGCCGATGGTTGGTGAAGCACTATATTACGACAGTTCTTTTGCCACATTTGATGCGCCTAATACAGCACCAAGAACAAAAAAAGTATTGCCTAAGTTAGAAATTCGCGAAGAAATATCTTCTCGCCCTCTTCGTACTGATTCTGTGGAAGAAGTAAGCGAATCGACTGGCTTAAGCGGTTGGGTATTAACCGTCACGATTATCGCAATCGTGCTGACTTCCTTTGGGGCAGGTTATTTGCTGATGCGTCCATTTGTAAAGTAAAAACCACAAATTTAAAAAGGCGTGAAGCGCCTTTTTAAATTTCTAGTAAAAGCGGCGCTTTGTGCCGCCTTTACTTTTTTGGGCGCGATGTGCATAAAATTAAGTTATGGATAGACGTAAGTTTTTAGTTGTAGGCGGGGCGGCGATCGCCTCAATTGGGGGATGCCAATGGTCAAATCTCTTTGATCGGCGCGATCGCATACGAATTGTGGGTTTGCTAGGATCGATCCCCAGTAGAGTTATTAGTCAATTTGAGTCAGCTTCTCAGCAAAAAGTTGAATTTAAAGCGGAGAATTTACCTTCAAAAATTTGGCAGGAATTGCGAAATTATCCAAACATCGCCAAAGATAAAGCACCGAATCTGATTAGCCTCGGTGATAGTTGGTTAGATCAGGCGATCGCCCAATCATTAATTCAGCCGATCACCTCAAATTTGCTAGAAAAAATCCCGCAATGGCAAAAACTCTCTCCCCTATGGCAGCAGAGCGTTACTCGCAATAATCAAGTGTGGGGGATTCCCTATCGCTGGGGCGCAACTGCGATCGCCTATCGCAGCGACAAACTGAAATTTGATATTACCCAATGGTCTGACTTATGGCGACCAGAACTAAAGCAAAAACTTTCGTTGCCAGACGATGCGCGAGAAGTAATCGGTCTAGTCTTAAAAAAAATGGGGCAATCCTACCAACCAGAAAATCTAGTTGAAAATCAGGACACTTTTATAAAACTTACCCAAGAACTTAAAAGCCTTAATTCTCAAGTTTTAACCTACTCTTCTGATAATTACTTGCAGTCTCTATTAACTGATGACACATTCGCGGCAGTGGGCTGGACAAGTGATATGTACAAAGCCCAAAAACAAAACCCTAGTCTCAAGGTGGTAATTCCTGAAGATGGTACGTCGATTTGGAGCGATATTTGGGTGATTCCTAAAGGTGAAGATGCGATCGCGGCAGCAGAATGGATGAATTTTTGCCTTACACCTGCGATCGCCGTGCAAATTACATCTTTAACTGAAGCAGTCAGCCCATCAAGCGAACTAGACAAAGTTCCTGCTAGCGTCAAAGCCGATCCGATCAAGTTTTTCTCACAAGATATTCTCGCAAAAAGTGAGTTAATCGCGCCTTTATCACCATTAGCAATTACACAATATAAGGATCTCTGGACAAAGATGCGATCGGGAGATCTATAAGTAAGCAAAAGCCATAGCGCACGCGCAGCCTGCGCTATGGCTTTTGCTTACTTAATACTAATTAAGAGGATAGTTATAGTCGCTACGTTTGCGCCATTCCATTTCGTTATTGACAACTTTATATAGACATTCTTCAATAATGAATGGAGCGTTGCGCCAATTAATATCATCACGCTGCAAAATCCAACTCACCTGCTCAATGGCTTCTTCTAGTTCCGCTTCAAAACGCGCCAAAGGGAGTGGGGCTTTTTCTAAGTTGGGAGCCTCTACACAAATAGCGATCGCCTCTCTTAGCGCCGCAACGACCTCCTTGCCATAGACTTCTCGCGCTCTCAGTCTTAGAGCTTGGTAACCTTTTTCTGAGGTTGCATACATCGGTGGTAGACGGTTCAATACATAGGCAGTTGCTTCACCTAGATCCACTGTTTCGGCGATCGCGGGATGTAATTTTTGAATTTGATGGTAAGCAAGTGACAATACCAATTTTTCTAGTACATTACTGAATTGATAATTGACATCCACCATGTAAGTATAAAAGTCCTTTACCTTCTGCTCATCTTTACCATCACTCAATGAAGTTTTAATCTGTCTACCTTTCCAAGAAATTTCAGGTGCTTTCCGACCAAAATCTGTTTCATCTTGTCCTGCTTCGCGCTTACCCGTAACCATGTAGGTATTACTCACAGCGCTTTTAAGCTTAACTGTCATCAATGCATTCTCTAGCGCTACAGGAATATCTTTCCAAGAAGCCTTTTCCGCACCTAAAATTTGTTGGAGTGCGGCAAGAGATCGCGCCTGACTAACGACCTCTTGCGAAGGCAATGGTTTCGTATCTCGCAGTACGTCAGGTTTGACACCTACTAGCGCCCGACGCACTGCGGATTCGACTTGTATTTTCATCTCGGTTACAGCTTTTTTGCGTTGTTTCAACCAACCTACTTTCGATGTGGCGTACATCGGAGGCAGACGATTTAACGCATAGGCTGCAACTTCACTTAAGTTCATCTGATTACGGCGGTATTCTGGCAGACGCGAGATTTGCAAATCAATTTCCGCAATTACCAGTTCTTCTATTGCATTTTTACAACTCTGCATACCAATCCGTCCCAACCTTAATATGAAATTTAAGTAAAGCAGTCAAAATTAAAATTATTCAGAGATCATATAACAATTCTAAATAAGTTATGAGAGTACTCCCTTCCTATTATAAAAGTAAATATTAAAACCCAAGAATTAGCGTTGCGGC
>JBBRQX010000359.1:0-3326 GCA_038225745.1 Pseudanabaenales cyanobacterium
CTTTTTCAGTTGCTATCACGGGTTTTGACTGAGCCAATTGGCGATCGCCAAATTAATTCCCACTGGCAGCAAATTAACGATGCCAATACTGACTCTTCACTGAAACTAACGATTACCGTAAATTTCAGCATGGCAGAATAGTAAAAGAGGGGCGCAACGCGCCCCTTTTTTATTTAAGCTTTGCTCGCAATATCCTTGCGGTAATGCATACCATCGTAAGCAATAAAGTCAACGGCTTTATATACATTCGCGATCGCATTCTGAATATCGTTACCTAAAGCGGTCACCCCCAGCACTCGACCGCCATTGGTAACTAGAGCATTATTCTTGAGCTTCGTCCCCGACTGAAATACAAATGCACCGACATCTTCAGCTTTACCAAGTCCTGTAACAAACTGACCAGTCTCTACTTTGTCTGGATAGCCACCCGCCGCCATTACCACACATACAGACGATTGCTTTTTCCATTTAATCGGTGGGAAGTTCCCCAATCTGCCTTCGATACAGGCTAGTAGCAAATCATCAAGATTAGTATCTAGCAATGGCAATATGGCTTGTGTTTCAGGATCGCCCAACCGACAATTAAACTCCACAACTTTAGGTTCGCCTTCGGGCGTGATCATTAGCCCTGCATAAAGACAGCCGCGATAGTCGATACCTCTGGCTCGTAAAGCCGCGATCGCAGGTTCTAAAACTTGGGTTTGTACTTTTGCCATCAATGCGGGTGTAGCGATCGGGGCAGGGGCGTAGGCTCCCATCCCACCAGTATTTGGTCCCGTATCGCCATCACCAAGACGTTTATGATCTTGGGCGGGCATGAGCGGACGGATATTTTTACCATCGGTAACAGCAAGAACAGATAATTCTTGCCCGATCATGAATTCTTCGATCACTACTGTTTCGCCTGCGGAGCCAAATTGTCCTGCAAATATGCGATCAATCGCTTCAGTAGCTTCTTCAATGGTCATCGCCACGGTGACACCTTTACCGCTAGCTAAGCCATCGGCTTTAATCACAATTGGTGCGCCCTGTTGCTGCACATAGGCTTGAGCGGCTTCAAGACTTTGGAAAACGGCACTTGCCGCAGTAAGAATATTTGCTTCTTGCATGAGCGTCTTCGCCCAAGACTTACTAGCTTCAATCTTTGCGCCTTCTTGATTTGGACCAAAAATTAGTGACTCCGCAGCCTGAAAATAGTCAACGATGCCAAGTGCTAAAGGCAGTTCGGGACCAACGAGTGTGAAACCGACACCCTGTACTTGAGCAAATCGCAAAATTCCTTCAAAGTCATCGACGCTAAGGGAAACATTTTGACAGTTTGGCATGGTTGCCGTACCGCCATTTCCGGGGATACAGAAAACGCGATCAATATTGGGAGATTGCAGAAGTTTCCAAGCTAGGGCGTGTTCTCTACCGCCACTGCCGACTACTAGGACTTTCAAATTACACCTTTAAGACTCACACAGATGGCTATTATATCTTAAGGAGTAGAACCTAACAAAATTTCATTACTAAAGCTAGACTTTTTCACGAAGTTAAAGGCTCCTGCGATCGAACCCCAAACTCGTTCATGGGTAACTATGTCATAGCCGCGATCAAGGCTGCTGTAAGTATTTTCGGTGACTTCAAACTCGATCGCCAAATAAGTATCGACACCTTTGCGGTTAAGACAACATTTTTTGCCATGCTCGACTTCACCTTTAAATGTTTGAGGATCGGCGCGATGTACCCATTGGGTGCAGCCATCTAATCGCGCGATCGCCTCAGCATCAAGTTTGGCAAGCCGATCGCGATCGCGACTAGCACCAAAGAAAGTTTCCGCATTTTTGAGCCGATAGTTAATCATCTCAATGCGATCGTTTTGATAAATCAGATTTAGTACGGCAGTGCGATAGGGATGATGTAACTCGTAGTCGTAGGCTTGTTCGAGAAATAGCCATACGCCGTTGTCGGTAATCGGATTTGGTAAGGCGCGGATGCCGACACGGATATGGGCAAAAAACGGCGGATTGTCGATCGCCTGCTCCCAGTTACTATGATCACCCGCTAACCATTGGGCGAGGATATAAACATCGTTAGGATTTGTGAGTGCTGTCATAAAAAATTAAAATAAGCCCGAAAAAGCTGTGGCGCACGCGCAGCGTGCGCCACAGCTTTCTCGGTCTTATTATACTTATAACTTGATGCTTTTGCTTAGATTTTAGTGAAATGATAATGTTCCACATAAAGCAATACTTTTAAAAAATCTTTGAGCTTGACTAGAGCGCAAAGCGCTATAGTTAAGATTTGTCTAGCCCAGTAAAGCTTCAGCCTATGTCTAGTCGCCTCAAAGCCCTGTCTTATTACATTACAGCGCGGTTATTACTTGCGCCGATTATGTTATGGGCGATCGCCACAGTTGTATTTTTGTTAATGCGAGCGACCCCCGGAGATCCGATTGATGCAATTTTGGGCCCTCGCGCACCTGAAGAAGTGAAAGTTGCCCTACGCGAACAAGTGGGGTTAACTGGTTCTTTGTTTTCGCAATATTTGGGATACATGCAAGATTTGTCTCGCTTTAATCTCGGCAAATCGATCAGCACCCGCGAACAGACAGTTTGGCAAATCATTAAAAACTTTTTCCCAGCCACAGCCGAACTCGCGATGTATGCCCTAATTATTGCCTTAGTAATTGGCTTGACCGTAGGTATTGTCGCGGCGCTGCGCCCAAATACAAAATGGGATGTGGGCGGTAGATTATTTGGAATTATTACCTATTCATTGCCTCTCTTTTGGGTGGGAATGATTTTGCAATTAGTATTTTCAGTGCAGTTGGGATGGTTGCCGATTGGGACGCGCTTTACTGCTGGCGGCTCGCCACCTATGCGGGTATTCGGGCTATATACGATTGATGCCTTGATCAAAGGTGACTGGAAAAATCTTTGGACAAGTATTCAATATCTAATCTTGCCTGCTGCAAGTTTAGGAATCGTGATCAGTGGCATTTTTGAACGGATTGTGCGCGTAAATTTGCGACAAACTTTGCAGTCCGACTATGTGGAAGCTGCCAAAGCCAGAGGGATTAATCCTAGAGCAATTTTGTTTAACCATGCGCTAAAAAATGCCATGATTCCTGTAATTACGATTTTGGGTTTGACGTTAGCTTCGATGCTGGGTGGCGCGGTATTGATTGAGGTGACGTTCTCTTGGCCAGGACTTGCCAACCGATTGTTTGAGGCGATCTCAGGGCGCGATTATCCAGTCGTACAGGGCATCGTTGTCTTTTTTGCGATCATCGTCACGATCGTGAGTATTTTCGTGGACATTGTTAATGCTTGGATCGATCC
>JBBRQX010000360.1:0-3320 GCA_038225745.1 Pseudanabaenales cyanobacterium
ACGATCGCTAAAGCTCAAGAATTAAACATCAAGTTATTACCAACCCAATCTTCGCAAATCGTAGCGGGTTGCGGCGTGGAGGCGATGCTCACCACTGGCGAAAAAATTCTTGTCGGTAACGGTACATGGTTGCGCGATTGCCATGTGGAAATTTCGAGTGAAATGTTAGAGCGATCGCAGAATTTAGCAGAATTTGGCAAGACTCCGATTTTTGTCGCTGTCAATTCCCAGCTAGTTGGCATGATCGCTATGCGCGATCGCCTCAAACCTGAAGCCCCCGAAGTAGTTCGCCAAATCGAAGCGATGGGTTTGCAAGTGTGGATGCTGACAGGCGATCGGCAAGAAACCGCCAATGCGATCGCTAATCAACTAGGTATTCCACCAGAAAGGGCGATCGCTGGAGTTAAACCCGATGGCAAAGCCGCCGCGATCGTGAAATTACTAGCCGAAGGTCAGCGCGTGGCAATGATTGGGGATGGTGTGAACGATGCCCCCGCCCTCGCCAGTGCCACTGTCGGCATCGCCCTCAGTTCAGGAACCGATGTGGCAATGGAAACTGCGGATATTGTGTTGATGCGTCATGACATTAGCGATATCGTCCCCGCGATTCAACTCAGTCGGGCGACTTTCAGCAAAATTCGCCAAAATTTATTCTGGGCATTTGCTTACAATACTCTAGCGATACCAGTCGCCGCAGGAGTTCTCTATCCCAGCTTTGGGATCTCGCTCAATCCAACGATCGCAGGTTTAGCACTGGCATTAAGTTCTGTAAGTGTGGTTTTAAGTTCGCTATCCTTACGAAAACATAAGTAGGAAACTCAAAAAGCTGTGGCGCACGCGCAGCGTGCGCCACAGCTAGAATATAAATTGTAATGGGAACAAATAATGGATTGGATTTATTTGACGATCGCGGGAATATTGGAAGTTGTCTGGGCAAGCAGCCTGAAATATACCGATGGCTTTACCAAACCATTACCAAGTCTGCTCACCCTTTCAGCCATGACCACGAGCTTTATTCTGCTTGCCCAAGCCCTAAAAACCATACCAGTTGGCACTGGCTATGTAATTTGGACTGGGATCGGCGTAATAGGAACGGCGATCGTTGGCGCAGTATTTCTCGGAGAGTCACGGGACTTATCGAAATTTATCTGCATCAGTTTGATTATCATAGGCATAGTTGGTTTGCGGTTTACAGGGGCAAAATGATAGGATGATCACTGCTTTGCACTACCCTATCGCCTGAAATATAAGAATGGATTCTCAGCCTCTGAATGACAAATCTTTGAATGCTAAGTCATTACTGTTAAGCATTCTCAGCTTATTGTCTATTTTATTTATTGTTTTTACCTTACAGGCAAGCTGGAATAATCCACAGGAACAGACAAAATTAGATTTATTGCAAACAGATTTGATTTTGCAAGCCACCCAAGTTCGAGATAGAAATCAAGATAGTCCCAGCAATGGTATATTTCAAGTCTTACTAGGTGATGGAACACCGCAGGATATCTATGCCCAGTCTCTGAGGAGTTATCAAGAAGTTCTCAGTGCGACTAAAAACAATCTCATTAGTCTCGATCGCCTATCGTTAGATTCAGAAAATAACGATCTGAAAGTTCTCTCTAAACTGAAGCAAAAAAAGCAAACTAGCATTAGTGAAATTAGTATTCGTACGGGACTATTGCAAGTACAGACTGGTGATATTCAGGGCGCGATCGCCACATGGTCAAGCGTGGCAAAATTAGAAGGACAATCCATGACTAGCTATGGATTAACCGCGCAAATTCTCAAAGGCTTATGGTCAGAGCCGACGATGTTATTTCCTAATGCGGAAAATCAGATTCGGCGCACCCTTGATGGCTGGTATCGGAAAGCAGCGCTGACTAAGCTCTATCAATCTCAACAAAGAAGCGAAAAACTTCCTGAACTCGAACAACAAGCACAAATAGAAGTTAACTCAGCAATTAACCGTTTACTAATCGTTAACTCAATCCCTTTAATCGGTGGCAGTACAGGAATATTGGTTTGGCTTGGCTTACTAATTCAATGGATTTTCTTTCGCAAATCTTCTCCATTTTCCAACAATTCGCAAACCGAATTAGATCGAAATTTAAATCAAATCAAATGGGAAGTACCTTGGGGAATTGGCATAACTTGGGAAGTCATGGTGCTATGGTTTACCGCATTTTGCTTGATGACTCAATTAATACTGCCATTAACCTTTGAACTCTTAGGAATCCAATCAAGAGCCAGCGAAGATTTCACAATCCAAGCCTTATTAGTCTTGATTCCCTATGTTCTCTCAGTTATTTCAATGCTCCCGATCCTGCAAATTAGCCTTGCAACCTATCGCCCTTTACCCGAAGGCTGGTTTCGCATCAAAATCAATTCACCGCAATGGTTAGCATGGGGAATCGGTGGATATTTCGCATCAGTTCCTTTAGTCTTGATAGTTTCGGTAATTAGTCAAAAATTCTTGCAAGGACAAGGTGGCGGCAATCCATTATTACCAATCTTGACCGATAGCCAAAATAATTTACCAAAGTTCTTACTCTGGACGACCCTCGCGATCGCCGCACCATTTTTTGAAGAATATCTATTTCGCGGATTCCTGTTACCTTCTCTCACCAAGTTCTTACCAGTTTGGGGCGCGATCGCTTTAAGTGGATTTTTCTTCGCGTTAGCTCACTTAAATATTGCCGATATTATTCCCCTAACTACTTTAGGGATCGTGATGGGTTTTGTCTATTGGCGATCAAAAAATCTACTCTCTTCAATGCTATTACACTGCCTCTGGAATAGCGGTAGTTTCTTAGCGCTGATTGCGCTTGGGGGGAAATAAATTCTGAATCGCGGATTAAACGGATTAATGGATTTCACAGATTTTAATTTCAGCGCTTTGCTCTAAAAAATCCTCCCCATCCCAAAATCCGTGTCATCCTTTAATCCGTTTAATCCGTGATTCGCATTGGAGAATTATCCAAGGATGCTCAACAAACGCGACAATATTGTCCTTAAATGGTGAACTTTGCGATCGATTCTGAGCAGCCAATAAATCTAAGAATCGCTCAATATCTTCAAAATTTACCTGATGAATCAAATATTTTGATAGAAACTGCCTAACGATGCGTCTTTGCAATGCTAAAGGCTGCTCTTGCAAATATTGACGATGTAAACAAGGTGCTTGATCATTCCAAATTACCGAAATATTATCTTCAAAAAACCGACTAGCTTGTTCTTCCAAATAAATTACATCCTCATGCAAAAGCTCTGATGTCTGCGCGATCGCCGTTTCTAACTGCGGATTAAAATGAGCTTGCAGA
>JBBRQX010000361.1:0-3319 GCA_038225745.1 Pseudanabaenales cyanobacterium
AGACGCTTCAGTTGGAATACCTACTAAAGAGCATTCGATATCTTCAAATAAATGAATATCATTTAACTGTGCAATCGAAACAAAACTGCCGTAATTCATTTTATCTTTCATACTACTTATGCCTGTGGAAATAAGTAGCAACTATCTATTTCTATACTAATTTCTTAGAATTATTTAATTAACTTAAAAAATTAGTAACCGCTCAGCCCATAGAGCATTTTTCATCTATATTCTGAAAGTTTTTTGAAGTAATATCAAAAAAACTTTTCCAAAAAGCATATTTCTGCTTACTAACTTATGATATTTCTAATTAGCACGATGTGATTTGTATCACAGCAAGCCATATAAAATCGAAAAAAGAGAGTCGATGCAAAGTATCGACTTTCTTTGGATTATTAGAAATTAAAATTTTATGCTCTTTGGCAAGTCTCGAACTTATAACGATCCCATTCATGGTGCGATTACGCTCGATGGTAGCGATCGCACTGAAGCTTTATTGATTCAACTAATTGATACGCCTGAGTTTCAGCGCTTGCGACGAATTCGACAATTAGATATTGCTTACTTTACATTTCATGGGGCTGAGGGATCACGCTTTACGCACTCTCTAGGTGTGATGGCATTGACGCGCCGCGCTTTTGATGCGATTGCCACTAAATATCCTTACCTGATAATCCATCGGACTGTGGTATTGGTCGCCGCTTTACTGCACGATCTTGGACATGGCGCTTATAGCCACGCCTCGGAAGAAGTTTTTGGAAGTAATCATGAAACATGGACTTTACGATTATTAAAATTCGGCAAAATTGCTGAGGTTTTAAATAGCTTTTCAACTGATTTAATTGCAGATTTAGAAAAAGTATTTACAAAACAATATGCAGTGCCATTGATCTATCAGTTGGTTTCTAGTCAAATCGATTGCGATCGCCTTGATTATTTGGAACGAGATAGCTATTTCACGGGGGCTAAATATGGGCAGTTAGATCTTGATCGAATTTTATTAGCGATGCGATTTGATCCGATTTCTCAAAATTTGGTGATCGGTCGCAAAGGGATCGTGGCGATCGAGCATTATTTAACAGTGCGCTATTTTATGTATTTGCAGGTTTATAACCATCCTAAAAATTTAGCGGCAAGATTTTTATTAGAAAGAATTTTTCGTCGCGCTAAATTTTTAATTGCTTTGGGAGAAATATTTAGCGATCGCACGATGACGGCTTGGCTGACCCAAGATCCGCAATCTCTCACCTGTGAAGAATATTTCGCCTCTGATGACATAGTTTTTGCTTATCACATGCATCGTTGGCGCGATAGTAGCGATCGCATTCTTGCGGATTTATGTCGCCGTTTTCTAGATCGCGATTTATTCCGTGCTACGGATATTTCGCATCTGGATGATATTCAACAACAACAAAGCCTCAATAGTTGGCGCGAAAAGTTGATGGCTCAAGGGTTAGAGCCGAAATACTATTGTGGGATTCGGGTGTCGCGGACTAAGGGCTATAGTATTTACAAACAGGGGATTAATGTGCAGACTGAGCAAGGTTTACAGGATATTGCGCGATTGTCACCGCTTGTACAGGCGATCGTGCAGCCCATTCAGCGAGCTTGGCTAGTGCATCCGTGAAAAAGTCCAAAAGCTGTGGCGCACGCGCAGCGCACGCTACAGCTTCTGGGCTTTAAGGTTTTTTACGTCCTCTTATACTGGAATTCCCACCTGTGTTCCACGTGACATCAGTATATAATTACGAAACTGACGAAATTTTTGAATAGTCTAGGTAGTCATTGAGCGTGCCAAAGGTCGGGATTATATATAACGACGCAAAACCTGTCGCCGAGCGTGTAGCGCTGGATATGAAGCTATGGCTAGAAAAGCGAGGTATCCAGACTGTTATGGCGACGGGAAATGGCGGTATTTTAGGCTATGGCAAGCCAGATGCTCCCGTTTGTCATACGGCGATCGAAAGTTTAGTGCCAATCGGATTTGATCGCGATGTCATGTTTGCCGTAGCCTTGGGCGGTGATGGGACTGTCCTATCCGCTTGTCGTCAAATTGCCCCACTTTCTTTACCTGTGTTAAATGTAAACACAGGACATATGGGTTTTTTAACGGAAACCTTTTTGACTGATTGGGAAACAGCGATCGCCCAAGTCGTCGAAGGCAATTATGTGATTGAGCAGCGATCGATGATGGCGGTGCGCGTCTACGACAGCCAAGGTTTGCTCTGGGAAGCCCTATCGCTCAACGAAATGGTATTGCACCGCGAACCATTAACCAGCATGTGTCATTTTGAAGTGCAGATCGGTCATCATCTGCCTGTCGATATCGCGGCGGATGGCGTGATTATTTCTACGCCGACAGGTTCGACTGCTTATGCACTTTCCGCAGGGGGCGCAGTAATTGAGCCAGGAATTCCTGTATTTCAGCTTATTCCTATTTGCGCTCATTCCATGGCATCACGAGCGCTGGTATTTGCTAATACCGAAAAAGCGATCGTCACACCCGCTAATCGTCATCGTTTGGTGTTGGTTGTCGATGGTAATGCAGGATGTTATGTGTATCCCGACTATCGCGTTGAGGTTGAGCGATCGCCATATCCTGCAAGATTTATCCGTTTACAGAAAGGTGAATTCTTTAAGGTCTTGCGTGAGAAACTAGGCTGGGGACTACCACATATTTCTAAGCCAACCTTAGGAGAATTAGCTGAAAATTCATAGCAGGAAATATGAGTCAAAGTCTCAACTTTACAAATCAAGATTTGCGCGATCGCTCCTTCAAAGGTAAAAACTTAGTCGGCGCAGACTTTAGCGGTGCAGATATTCGCGGCTGCAACTTTTCTCGCTCACAACTCAAAGCTGCTAATTTTGCCAATGTTCGCGCTGGCAGAAGCCAACGTCAAATCGCGATCACGAATATCGCCTCATTTACGATCTCATTGATGTTTGCAGGTACGGCGATGATTTCAGCGATTTTGTTGGTCGCTTTTGCGATCATTTCTATTTTTGGCATAGAGGCGATCAACCGTGAAACAGTCTATTGGGCGGCAATTGTGGCGATCGTCGTGTTTGCGGTTGGCTTTGCGGTTAGCTTTACAGGAAGCTTTGCGATCGCCAGCAAAAAAGGAACAATCATCGCAATTCCCATTTCCCTAGTCCTTGCCTTTGCTTCAGGATTCTGCGGATCAGCATTTACGAAAATATTAGTTTATGGTGCTTTTAAAGCGATCGCGAGTTTATGGAAATTCAATAGCTTTACGGCGCTATTAACATTTTTAGCGATCGAGCCGTTACAAATTTTTGGCAGTCTCTACTTGTTTCG
>JBBRQX010000362.1:0-3319 GCA_038225745.1 Pseudanabaenales cyanobacterium
AAAGTAGAACTTTATCGCAGAGATAACGATGGTGGTTGGTTAGTGCAGTCTTTGGGTACTGCCGACAATTTGTATTTACAGTCGATTGATTTAGCGATCGCGCTTTCAGAAATTTATGAGGATGTAGAGTTATGAAAACTGACTTATCTATTGGAAATCTACGACTACCGTTTAAGAACTTTGCGATCGCCTTTCAAAATTCCCAATTAACAAACTATAGGAGCAAAACATGATTTATTTAATTCGCGATCGCGCTACTCAAGAGCAAATTGATGAAATGATGCAAACCCTTGCAACATATATCAAACTTGCAGTTGACATTGATCGCGGAATTCTCGCAGGAGGAGGAGTTTATCATGCTGATTGTGAATCCGTTTTACTTGAAGACGGTAGCGAACAGTAAAATATTTGGGGTGCGGACTGGAATCCAACTACCCAAGAAGTAACCTATGAAGCCTTGATCAACATCCGTCCTCGCCAAAACAACAGGTCAATGGAAATTACTGACATCAAGATTCGCGAACAAGTTGCTCAAATCGCCCACAAATTACTAGGAAATGTATGAAAAACTGGAATACTATCAAGGAACGTTACTTATTCGATGCCATTCCTATTCGCTTAGGAGGCATTGCCGCAAATTTAGCGCGAGTAAAATCTTTCTCTAAAAATATTGCTCACTCCGATCTAGTTGTTAGCCTAGTTGAAGAGAGTAAAATCTTTATCGAATGGACGGCTCTAGATGCTGGCATTGACACGGCTGGCGAATTAGTCGAATTACAAATTCAACTGGCACTGTGGCAATTGCGATGGGCGAAAATCTGGGCAGATCCAGTGCAACGGATGGAAGTTGCCGAACAAGCAAAGATTTGGTCGGATCGAATTTTAGCGCGATCGGGGCTTTTAGATTAACCTCCAAAACCCTTTTTCTTCCTTTTCGATTTGGATTTAGAACGCCCTCTACCACCATCGGCGATCGCTAGCCCTATAGTTCGTTTTTTCTGATACTGATGGATTCTATCGAACAAAGGACTACTGGGATCAAGATTTAGGTGTGTGATGGACATGACTATTTGCTTCTTCATAACTCCCTTTTTGGAAGAAACAAAACAAAGAATGCCACCCATGTCTCCTGCATACATCAACTTATCAATTTGATAAACTCCACCCTTTTCGAGTTCTAGCTCTGACGATTGTTGTTGCAAATTTTTGATTCCGCGCTCTGTGAGACTCACGGTGATTGGCAAACTGGCTTCTATGTCTAGATAGAGTTGGCGGGTTTCCACTGGATTGTCAATTGTCGATATGGCAAGCATTCTTTCAGTTATGTCATCCATAGTTTTTCGTGATTGTTGATTAAATATTTAAGGATTAAATTATGCCACATAGTCTCGTTGTTAATTTTATGCCGAAAACACCGATTTATCCTGAATATCTGACAGGGCGGCATATTCACGCATTATTTTTAACGTTGGTGAGTTCTGTCGATCAAGAGTTGGGCGATCGCTTGCATGGTGAAAAAGCCAACAAAGGTTTTGGGTTGAGTCCGATTCAGCAACTAGCTTTTAGCTCTGAGAATAACTTCCAAAAACCACAACTAAAAAGAGCTAACAGTCAACAGCTAAAAGCTAAAAGCCTATCTTGGGACTACAAACGCGAGATCCAATCCTCAACTCCTTGCTGGTGGCGGATCACCTTGCTTGATGAAGTTCTATTTAGCAAGCTGACAGGACTTTGGCTAAATCTCAATCCCGATCGCCTTTTTCATCTTGGTTCTGCCGACTTATATATAACTAGTATTCTTGGCACACCGCAATCTAGTCAACCTTGGACAAATTTTGCGACCTATCAACAGATTTATGATCGCGCCTCAGACAGCGATCGCAATATTAACTTTCACCTAGCCACGCCCACCGCTTTTCGTCAAGGTAAATACGATTCGCCATTGCCAACTCGCGACAATGTGTTTAGGAGTTTGTGCGATCGCTGGAATACTTACAGCGAGATCCAGATTAACCATGAGATTATTGAGTATATCTTTCCCAGTCGCTTTGACATTAGGACAGAAACAGTCAAAAACTATGACACGCATACTTTTATTGGCTGTATCGGTGAAATTGGCTATCGCATTTTAGGTGATATTTCTCCCGAAGGTATTAAACATATTAATGCATTAGCAGATTTTGCGATGTTTACAGGAATTGGAAGGAAAACGACTATGGGAATGGGAATGGCGAGAAGGCTCTTAGCAGTTGGCTCTTAAGAGGATTTTTGAGAAATAATATACCATCTGTAGGGGTTTAGCATTTGCGCCAATATCTCCGCTTCCCATTAAAATTTCCATTCGCAAATGCTAAACCCTCTTCGCCTTAAACAGTAGATTGTCTCTGCGTTGTGAGGTTTGGGCGAAGCATTCCCAAACAAAGATATCTTTGAAATTTATAAGTATCGGTGGGAATGCTTCGCCCCTACGAATAACAATCCAATTAAAAGCTAACCGCTAAATGCCATGACACAAGAACCAATTGCGATCGCAGCTTTAAACCAATATGCCTACTGCCCTCACCGTTGCTGGCGAATGTTTTGTGCAGGGGAGTTTGTGGAAAATCATTACACGATTGAAGGAACGGATTTACATCAGCGTGTGCATACGGTGGGTGAAAATCAACGAGAGGATACATGGCAAATTCGGGCGATCTGGTTGCGGTCTGAAAAGTATGGCTTGATTGGCAAATCGGATTTGATTGAAGAGATTGATGGCAGTCTTTTTCCAATTGAATACAAGCGTGGTCATAAAGGAGAATGGGATAATGATGCGATGCAGGTGGTGGCGCAGGCGCTTTGTTTGGAGGAGATGACGGGTAAGACTATTAGTAGAGGTTATGTTTATTATGCTCAAACGCATCAAAGGCAAGATGTTGAGATTACAGATGACTTGCGAAAAGAGGCGATCGCGATGATTGCCGATATATCAAGCATGATGGAAACAGGCAAGATGCCCCCTGCGGTCTATGGCAATCGTTGTAAGGGTTGCAGTCTGTTTACGCAATGTGTGCCACAGGCAAAAGAGAAAGTCAGTAAATATAAAGAAGGAGCTTAAGAGTTATGGGAACAGTTTATGTAAATCAGGATGATTCGTTTATTGGTAAGACTGATGAATGCTTGACGGTGAAGGCTGACAAAAAATCTATTTTGGATGTTCCACTAATCAAGATTGACGGTTTGGTAATTCTCGGACGCGCCACGATTTCACCTGCGGCGGTGATTGAGTTGCTAGAGCGTAAAATCCCAATGTCATTTATGACAGGGACAGGGCGCTTTC
>JBBRQX010000363.1:0-3290 GCA_038225745.1 Pseudanabaenales cyanobacterium
GATGGTAAAGCCTCATCCGAAGATTTAGAAGAAGCTTTGATCAATTACACCAATCAGTTGAGTTTAGAGGCTCCGAATGTATCGCCTACGGCAGCCTTAATGTTTTCTTGTATGGGACGTGGCGAGAGGCTATATGGCAAGCCAAATTTTGACTCTGAGATTTTGCAAAAGCACCTTGGCTTAATTCCACTTGGTGGCTTTTTCTGCTCAGGTGAAATTGGGCCTGTTGCTGGTACGACATTTTTACATGGCTACACCTCAGTATTTGGAATTGTTAGGGCAAAAAATTAAATAGGAATTAATTAAATGTTCGATTTGCATTGTTTTGGTGACTTGTTGGGTGACTTTTCGCGATCGCACTGTATCGGAATCTGTGCATTCCTCGTCCCTGCTAACCTGATCGCCACTTCACAAACCATATTATTTACGATCTTGAAGCGATCGCCGATCCAGATTTTCACAATGACCGCCAGTGCAAGCATTTATGCACTGCTCATGATTTTTCATGTGATTAGCTGGTTTATCGTGGGTGTGGTCATGGCTCCCACATTTATTTTGATGTTTTTGGGGACTGTATGCCTAGCAGTTAATGTTATGGCTGTTTGGCTAAAAATTAATCACATTGAGATTGATTATTTGGGCTTTTTACGAAAATTTGTATCTAAGACCCTCACCCCTAGCCCCTCTCCCTGAGGGAGAGGGGAACAAGAGAGTATTTGATTTGCATCTATCTTGCTCCCCCTCGCCCCTAGGGAGAGGGGGCTGGGGGGGTGAGGGCGGTCTTTGTAACATCAGTTAATAACTGCAACTTGCTTGTCAAAGGCAAATTGTTTGAGAATGCGATCGCACATTTGACCGCTCGATAGACCGAGAGCATTGAATGATTGCTCTGGTGAAGCATGTTCAACGAGAATATCAGGAACGCCAATCCGATAAACAGGAGCAAGGACATTCTCATCACTTAAAGCTTCGAGAACCGCGCTACCAAAGCCACCCATCAAGCAACCTTCTTCTAATGTGACTACTTTGCCGATTTTTTTCGCAAGTGGCACAATCAGTTCTGTGTCCAATGGTTTCGCAAATCGGGCATTAACCACGGTGGCGCTGATGCCATGCTCATTTAGCAGTTCTGCAACTTGCAATGAAGGATAGACCATCGAGCCATAAGCCAATAGCAACACATCTTTACCTTCGCGTAAGATTTCCGCTTTACCGATTGGTAATGGTTCCCAATCTTCATCTTGCATAGGTACGCCGATGCCATTGCCACGAGGATAACGCATGGCGATCGGGCCGTTATGGGTAACGCCAGTGACGATCATGTTCTGCATTTCGGCTTCGTCTTTAGGAGCCATCAACACAATATTGGGAATACAACGTAGGTAGGCGATGTCATACATGCCTTGGTGGGTGGGGCCATCAGCACCAACAATACCCGCACGATCTAAACAGAGGAAAACAGGCAAGTTCTGGATACAAATATCATGAACAATCTGGTCAAAACCGCGTTGTAGAAAAGTGGAATAAATCGCCGCAACAGGACGCATACCTTCGCAAGCCATACCTGCGGCGACGGTGAGTGCATGTTGTTCGGCAATGCCGACATCGACAAATTGATTGGGCAATGTGGCTTGAAACTTGTCTAAACCAGTTCCAGTAGACATCGCTGCGGTAATTGCCACGATGCGTTTGTCATGTTGGGCAAGTTTGATTAGCGTATCAGCAAATACTTTGGAATAGCTGGGAGGCTTGATTTTGGTCGAAGTCGAGGCTTTGGCTTTGCCAGTGGATAAGTCAAAAGAATTTTGGGCATGGTAGCCAACGCGATCGGATTCGGCATAGCTATAGCCTTTGCCTTTAGTCGTTGCAACATGCACCATGACGGGGCCAGTCAGGGTATGCGCCATTTTAAAGGTGTCGATCAATTCCTTGAGGTTGTGACCATCGACGGGCCCAATATAAGTGAAGCCCAGTTCTTCAAATACGGCTCCCAGCTTGTTTTGCACCATTGTCAAAATCTTGACATTATCCTTAATGCGCTCGATTTCAGGGCTAATTTGTTCGCCCACAAAGGGAATATTCCGAATCTGCTCCTCCAGATTATTGGTGATAAATTTCATTGGTGGGCTGAGACGCAACTTGTTTAGATAACGCGGAATAGCGCCAACGTTTGCCGAAATTGACATTTCATTATCATTGAGGACAACTAATAAATTAGTTTTGGGAAGATGTCCAGCGTGGTTAATTGCTTCGAGCGCCATACCGCCTGTCAATGCGCCATCGCCAATGATCGCCACAGTTTTAAATTTTTCGCCTTGCAAGTCGCGGGCGATCGCCATGCCGAGCGCCGCCGAAATACTGGTCGATGCGTGTCCTGCCCCAAAGTGGTCAAATTCACTTTCGCGACGGTTGAGATATCCTGCGATGCCATCTTTTTGGCGCAGGGTGTGAAAACGGTTGTAACGTCCAGTAATCAGCTTGTGTGGATATGCTTGATGCCCCACGTCCCAAACCACTTTATCTCGATTTAAATCTAGAGTTTGATACAAACCTAGTGTTAGCTCAACCACACCTAGACCAGGTCCAAGATGTCCCCCTGTAGCAGCGATCGTTTCTAGGTGCTTTTGACGAATTTCACGAGCTATAGACTCCAATTGGGCGATCGTGAGACCATGTAATTGATTGGGGTGCGTAACTTCACTCAAGCGCATATTGGCTTATTTCCATTAAGATGACTGCTTTTATTTTAACTGAGCGCATCCCACAAAGGTTTATCGCGATCGCAGTTCTTAAAAACCAAAAAAAGATGGTTTGCGTCTTTTTTTTGAATAGAGCTAAAGCGATCGCTATATACTAAGATTTACGCCGCCAATTATCGATCCCCAATTACCATTTCATGCTCTCCGCCAGTCCCGACCTTATAGCTTTAGCGCGATCGCAAATTATATTACTCACCCAAGGTTTGGGTGCAGTTGTGAGCGCTATCTATATCACTGAAAATGTGGCGGACGGATTGCCGCCTAATTTGATTGAGGTGGCTGTTTTTCCTGAAGAAGGGACGATCGCTTTACCAGAGGCTTGGCTACCTGAATCTCTGCCCATGTTGGCGATGGGGAGTGGTGGACTGGTGAGACAACGCCGCTTTGTATTGCCATTGATCTATGAAGATGCAATTTTAGGATTTTTGATGACGGGGCGGGACGATCGCGACTGGCAGGAATATGAACAATCACAAATTCAACAAATTGCTAATACTTTAGCGATCGCCTGCGCTCTTGATCGTCGCAATC
>JBBRQX010000364.1:0-3272 GCA_038225745.1 Pseudanabaenales cyanobacterium
AGGATTTGGTTGCCAAACTACCTCACGACTACCAGACTGAAGAGTTGGATTGGGTAGTACATGTAGGTCTGGAAGTTTGGTAAATGTCTAACTACATTCCTAAAAAAGGTGATTTCGTGATCATCACTTTCGATCCACAATCAGGACACGAACAGAAAGGTAGAAGACCTGCTTTAGTGGTAAGCAATAGCATTTTTAACGAATACACTGGACTAACAATTGTTTGTCCTATCACAAACACTAAGCGTAATTCCTCATTTCATGTTGCGATCACCGATAGCAAAACATTAACTGGCTACGTGATGGTGGAGCAAGTCAAATCGATTGACTACAAATCTAGAAAGGTAAAATGGGTAGAAAATGCTTCGGAGAGTCTTATTGATGAAGTTTTGAGTATTTTAGATGCCTGTATTTATTGATTAAATATGTAAGCATATTTAAACCCAAAACCCAAAAAGCTGTAGCGCACGCGCAGCGTGCGCTACAGCTTTTTGGGTTTTAAGGTTTCTTTTACCTAGTTACTTAACAAGACATGAACGTAACATTTAGTTACAATAGGTTAACATCCTTGCCTGCGCCCAGCTAAAACCCCTATGACCCGTGACCTGCGATCGTTTCTCAAGCTGCTCGAAGAGCGCAAACAACTCCATCGTGTCAAAGCCCTTGTCGATCCTGAATTAGAAATTGCTGAGATCAGCAATCGCCTGTTGCAATCGGCAGGACCCGCACTGCTATTTGAGAATGTTAAGGGTTATAAAACACCCGTTGCTGTAAATTTATTGGGTACAGTAGAGCGCGTCTGCTGGGCGATGGGCATGAAGGAGCAGTCGGAATTAGAAGTTCTCGGCGTGAAACTAGGAAAACTGCAAAGCCCAAAACCACCGAAGAAAATCTCACAGGCGATCGAGTTCGGCAAAATTCTCTTTGATGTGGTCAAGTCGCGTCCGCAAAAAGTTCTCTTTGGGAATGCACCTTGTCAAGATGTGATTTTGCAAGGTGACGAGGTAGATCTCGATCAAATTCCAATTCTCAAGCCATATCCTAAAGATGGCGGTCGAGCCGTAACTCTTGCACTGGTAATCACTAGAGATGTCGAGAATGGTATCCCTAATGTGGGCGTATATCGCTTGCAGCAACAGTCCAAAAACACGATGACGGTGCAGTGGCTATCGGTGCGCGGCGGTGCGAGACATCTACGCAAAGCAACAGAAGCAGGTAAAAAACTCGAAATTGCGATCGCGATCGGTGTCGATCCAGTTTTGATTATGGCAGCCGCTACGCCCATTCCTATTGACTTGTCAGAATGGATTTTTGCAGGACTCTATGGCAATGAAGGCGTACAGCTTACCAAATGCAAAACCCTCGATTTGGAAGTTCCTGCCTGTGCGGAATATATTTTGGAAGGCACGATTACCCCGCATGAAGTGGGAACTGATGGTCCATTTGGCGATCACATGGGCTATTACGGCGGCATTAACGATCAAGCGCCTTTAATTAAATTCCATTGCATGACCCATCGCAAAGATCCGATCTATCTCACCACCTTTAGCGGTTTACCTCCCAAAGAAGAAGCAATGATGGCGATCGCGCTTAATCGCATCTATACCCCCATCCTCCGCCAACAGGTTTCCGAAATTACTGATTTCTTTTTACCAATGGAAGCGCTTTCTTACAAAGCCGCCATTATTTCCATTAAAAAAGCATACCCTGGACAAGCTAGACGCGCCGCTCTCGCATTTTGGAGCGCTTTGCCTCAGTTTACTTATACTAAATTTGTAATCGTAGTTGACCACACGATCAATATCCGCGATCCGCGTATGGTGGTTTGGGCGCTGAGTTCCAAAGTTGACCCCACTCGCGATGTGTTTATCCTGCCCGATAATCCTTTCGATTCCCTCGATTTTGCCTGTGAGAAGGAAGGGCTAGGCGGACGGATGGGTATTGATGCAACTACCAAAATCTATCCTGAAACCGATCGCGATTGGGGAGATCCTTTAGAGAGCGATCCTGATGTGGCGGATATGGTGACGCGGCGTTGGGCGGAGTATGGTTTAGCCGATCTCAAGCTAGATGGAGCCGATCCGAATTTGTTTGGTTACGACATTCATTAGACCTGAGCGCTTTGCGCTCAGACTAGAACCACAGAAAAAGCTTTAAAAGGGTTGCTTCGCGACCCTTTTAAAGCTTTTTCTGTGGTTCGTTTGATCAGAAATTGCTGTAAAAACTAAAGGGCTTCAGGGTTGATGCCCATCTCACGCAGTTTAGCCGCATACTTAGTCATCGACTCAAGAGCTTTTTCCTTAGCAACACGCTCAACATCAGCTTGTTCAGCCTGTTCAAGATAGGTCAAAAACCTTGTCCCATTAGGATTGAAAATATTTAAACTTTCATCAGTCATCTCAAAGCTAATCCCTAACCTTGGACTTGTCCAATTTTGGACATTATCAACTGCCTCTAGACGGTTATTCTCATCGCTTCGCAACCAAATCGCCAAATCATTAGACAAGTGATCGTAAACATAATACTCTTCTACACCATAGGCTTGATAAAAATCGAACTTACGCGACATTTCTAAAATTCGATTTCCCCTTGACAAAATCTCAAATACCACCTGTGGCGCAATATCATTTTCTAGGTGCTGAATATACGAACCTCTAGCTCCTTTGGGTCTTCCAATTACCACCATCGTATCGGGCGCACGCCGTATTTCAGGTTTACCTTCGACGGGATACCACAATAAATCTCCTGCGACAAATACATTCATATCATCCTTAAATAAGGCTTCTAATCCACCTGTAATCGTCACAATCCATTGATAATGTTCGGTACTCTCCGCCATTGCTTGTCCGTCACTGCTAGGATAAATTGTCTCTATTTTAGCGATTGTATTAGTCATAGTTTTTGACCAGTTTTACAAATCAATTGTCTTGATGGTCGAAGGTGCGATTTAGCTAAGGCAATAATTATAGCAAAGCACAAAAAAGCAGAGCAAGCGCATCGCCTACTCTGCCTAGTTTGTGAAGAATGGAAATTTTTTGTCTGTTACCAAGCACCTAAACCGATACGGCTGTTATCAAGGCTTGAAGTGATATCTCTAGCGCCAGGTGGTGCGATATTATTAGATCTAGCCCTGTTAGACTGTGGTGGAGTTGGTTGAGAACTTAAAATTTCTCGAACAAACTGAAGCTCTCTGTCTGTTAATGGTCTGTTGAGTGTATTGATAAAAAACTGAAAAGACGAAGCAATAATCTGAAGAGACGAAGCAATGGGGG
>JBBRQX010000365.1:0-3268 GCA_038225745.1 Pseudanabaenales cyanobacterium
AACGTGTTTGTCGGGCGATCGCGCAATTTCTGAGCGCTCATAGCTGATAATGTATTGGATTGGGTAACGAAAACATCCCTGTCTATGTAGCTCAAAACATCTGCACAGATAATATTATGGTTCAAAACGCCGCAAAAACTAGCTTTATTGCTTTAGAAGGTCTTGGTAAGTCTTACTTACAACCAAATGGGCAGACTATTTCGATTATTGAAAATATTAATTGCCAATTGCAAGTAGGTGAAATTATTGCTTTGTTAGGTCCTTCAGGTTCTGGCAAATCAACGCTAATGCGAATGATTGCAGGCTTGATTCCACCTTCTAGCGGCAAGGTGTTGTATTACAATCGTCAATTGATGGGGTTAAATCCAGGTGTAGCGATCGTCTTTCAAAACTTTGCGCTTTATCCTTGGCTCACGGTTTTAGAAAATGTAGAACTGGGCTTAAAAGCAAAGGGTGAGGCAAAAGATACTCGATTGCAAAAAGCCCTACGCATGATCGATGTGATTGGTTTAGATGGATTTGAGAATGCTTACCCTAAAGAATTATCGGGAGGAATGCGCCAACGTGTCGGTTTTGCGAGGGCTTTGGCAGTTGAACCAGAACTTTTGTGTATGGATGAGCCGTTTTCAGCGCTAGATGTATTAACAGCCGAAAACTTACGTTTTGAATTGCTTGACCTTTGGTTAGAAAAACGCATTCCCACCAAATCAATTTTGATCGTGACTCATGGGATTGAAGAAGCAGTGACATTAGCCGATCGCGTGATTGTGTTAGGTCGTAATCCTGGACGGATTCGCGCAGATTTAGCGATCAAGTTACCCCATTATCGCGATCGCAAAAGCCCTGAATTTCAAGCCTTAGTCGATCAAGTTTATAAGATTTTAACTAATCCCGACTTGCCTGATTTGCCTCAACCGACAACCACCACTTCAACATCAGTACCAAAACCACCGTCTCAGCCAAAATATCAATCCTTACCCCATGTGCGAATTGGTTCAGTAGCGGGCTTATTGGAACTTCTCGAAGGTCGTCAAGACAAGGATTTATATCGAATTGCTCAAGAACTTTTATTAGAAGTTGATGACATATTGCCAATTGTGGAAGCTAGTAAACTGCTAGAACTAGTAGCAGTTACAGAGGGTGATATTCAACTATCGGCGATCGGTGAGCAGTTTATTAATAGGAATATTGATGAGCGCAAAGCGATTATTCGTGAGCTATTACAAAAGCACATTCGTTTAGTACAGCAGATTTGCCAGCTTTTGCAAGCTAAGCGAAATCATCGCATTTCTGAAGAACTCGTTCTTGATATCTTAGAGAACTATTTCACTAGCAAAGAAGCGCAACGTCAACTCAGGACAGCAATGGACTGGGGACGCTATGCCGAATTATTTAGCTATGATGAACCTTCAGGCGAAATTTTTATCGAAGAAAGTGTTACCGAAATTGAAGAGTCTGAATAGCTTATGTATCAGCCAACTATCGATCCCAAATCAGAATTTCGCTCGCGCTGGAGCATTGGTGATGTTTTACTACCTTTAGCGATCGTTTCTTTGATTTTCATCATTGTTCAGACCGCTAGTAAATTTTCAGGTACTTACGATAGCGAATATATAATTGATCTCTCACTGAGGTTTTTGCCAACCTACGCATTGCAAACAATCGTGAGAATGCTTGCCGCCTATGCGCTGTCACTAGTGTTTAGCCTTTCCTATGCCTACGTTGCTTATCGCTCTAGTACATGGTCAAAGGTTCTCATTCCATTATTAGACATACTGCAATCAATTCCTGTACTTTCATTTTTACCTGCGGTTGTACTAGCACTGGTCGGACTATTTCCAGGGCAAAGATTGGGAATTGAGATCGCTTCGATTTTGCTAATCTTCACAGGTATGACTTGGAACATGACCTTCAGCTTTTATCAGTCCTTGACCAGTATCCCTAAAGAACTGATTGAAGCAAGTCAAGTTTATCGGCTTAGTGCATGGCAACGCTTTTGGACTCTAGAGTTACCATCGGGAGTGGTGGGCTTGGTCTGGAACAGTGTGATGTCGGTGGCTGGAGGCTGGTTCTTTTTAATGCAAACAGAATCTTTTACGCTTTCTAATCGCAACTTTACACTACCAGGGCTAGGTTCATTTCTAAAATCGGCGGCGGACAAAGGCGACAATTTCGCGATTTTGTGGGGGATTATCGTTCTGATTGGAATTATTACGATCATCGATTATTTTGTTTGGCGACCTCTGATTGCGTGGGCAGAGAAGTTTAAACATGAGACTGTCGAAGCGACTGAAGTACCAGAGTCGCGGGTGCTGGACTTTTTTAGGCGATCGCCGACAATGCGAATTATTGGCGATCGCTTATTTGTGCCAATATCTGAAACTTTTAATCGCGGCTTTAGTAGCAAATCCCAAAGTTCTCCAATTAGTGAATATAGAGCTTCTAAATGGATGAATTGGGTTAACTGGATACTCCTTGGAGGTGCGGGATTTCTGGTTTTAGGTGGAACCTTAGAAGCTGTACTTCTGCTCAGCAAGCTGCCATTGAGTTCTTGGCAACAAGTGATGACAGGAGCGCTATTTACTTCGATTCGGGTATTTATTGTCCTGATTATTTCTCTACTAATCACAGTTCCGATTGGCGTAACGATTGGGCGCAACCCCAAATTAGCGCAATTTCTCCAACCAATTGTGCAAATCGCCGCTTCAGTTCCTGCAACAGCCTTATTTCCAATCCTATTATTGGGCTTAGCAAATATTGGTGGTGGATTGGATATTGGCGCTGTGATTTTGATGACATTGGGAAGTATGTGGTACATCCTTTTTAATGTGATTGCAGGAGCGCAAGCGATTCCTTCTGAGCTTTTTGAAGCGGCCCGAGTTTATAAACTTTCACCCTTAGAGCGTTGGCGAACACTCATACTGCCCGGAATCTTCCCTTATTTAGTGACAGGAATTATTACGGCAGTTGGTGGCGCTTGGAACGCCAGTATTGCGGGAGAATATATTAAATTTCAAGGGAAGGTGCTGACCGCAACGGGGCTAGGTTCAACAATTACCCAAGCCTCAGATGTTGGTGATTTCTCGCTTTTATTAGCTTCTACAATCGTGATGTCATTACTAGTTGTGACGACTAATCGCTTAGTGTGGCGACCACTTTATCGATTGGCTCAGGTCAAGTATCAATTGATCGTCTGAATCAAAAATAGAGGCTGCAAAGCAGCCTCTATTTTTTTAAACTAAAAAGCTGTGACATACGCTGCGCGTAT
>JBBRQX010000366.1:0-3248 GCA_038225745.1 Pseudanabaenales cyanobacterium
ATTCACGATAGACTTCGTGACTACGCTCATTTAATTTTTTCTCCAATCTAAAATATGAATAAAAACGATTGATGTAATGCCTGACCATGCAGAGCTTACTTAGATTTTGGGTATGTCCTAGGGACAATCACCAAAAAGTTAAGGATTTGTCTGACATGGAGGATTTCATTTGTGAAAGCAACGATTACTAAAACATTTTGAAGCATTGCGTTGTCTACAGGCTTCTCTTCATCACACTTCTTAACACTTAATATGTTAGCACTAGACTTGAAATGTAAGATCAATTGCCTTAAAAGTATTACTGAGTCTAATATTGTGGTATCTCCAAGGCTCGTTAAGTCTCCGAGCATAGTTTTTCTGGTGGTTTAAAGACAAGATAGAGGCGATCGCCGCTCTGTTAGCGATCGCCATACCAGCGATTTTGTCCTACTCTTGACCTTGGGCTTTTGGTAAAACCAATGAGCAAGGTAATGGTAATTAGGAAAAAGATCGTGATTGCCGTAAATCGGGACAGAAATTTTTGAAGGTGTCGCAAAGTGACACTTTTGGGAGATTTTTAAGGATAATCAAAAAGCTCTAATTGCTTTAAAAAATTTTCATGAAGTTTCCCAATTGGCTATCGCAACAAGCAATTCAAAAAAAAGAGACGATCGCCATAATCTATCGGTCTAATCTTAATCAAGCATCAAAATATTGGACTTACGCGCAACTAGAAAGTGAAGTCGATCAGTGGGTAGAGCATTTACAAATATTGGGAATCAAGTCAGGCGATCGCGTTGGTTTGCTACTGAGCAATCATCCTCGTTACATTATGCTCGTTCACGCACTGACAAAGTGTGAGGCGATCGCTGTTTTTCTAAATATTCGCCTCACTGCCGCAGAAATAGAATGGCAGATAGAAGATAGTCAAACTAAATATTTATTTTGCGATGAGTTTACGAAGCTGACAGCTAACAAGATTAAGAATCAGATTTTGATTATTGCTGATATCTCTGAAGTTTCTAAGACCCTCACCCCGCAGCCTCCTCTCCCGCAGGAGCTACCCTATACACACAAATCCTACCTGTCTACGTTTTATGATTTAGATCCCCCTCAATCCCCCTTAAAAAGGGGGAAGAATATCTTCTCCCCCCTTTTTAAGGGGGGCTGGGGGGGATCTTTAGAATCTAACAACATCGCTGATAACTTGTGTGTACACAGTAGCTCCTGCGGGAGAGGGAGTGGGGGCGATCTAGAAAATATCCAAGGTATTTTCTACACGTCTGGCACAACAGGAAAGCCGAAGGGAGTTCCATTAACTTATAGCAATCACTTTCATAGCGCGATCGCTTCAGCTTTAAATTTAGGTGTTAGACCAGATGATAATTGGTTGCTATGTATGCCGTTGTTTCATGTGGGAGGATTGGCGATCGCATGGCGGAGTGTGATTAATGGAACGACACTGACATTATTACCGAAGTTTGATGAGGGAGCGGTTTTAGAAGCGATCGCTACGGAAAAAGTGACATTAATTTCCCTTGTGCCAACGATGCTAACTAGGTTGTTAGAACATTCTCATTGGCAAAATCTCCAGAAGTTACGCGCAATTTTGTTGGGCGGCGCACCTGCGAGTTCAGAACTAATTGAGCGATGTATGCAGTTAAATTTGTCGATTATGCCTACCTATGGCATGACAGAAACTGCTTCGCAAATCACGACTCTATTACCCCATGAAGTGAATATCAAGCAAGGTTCTTCAGGTTTGCCATTATTTGGGAATCGGCTGCGAATTGTTGATCTAGATAATTCTAGCCAAGAGATGCCAATAGGAGCGATCGGGCAAATTGTTGTGCAAGGTGCTTGTGTGATGGGAGGCTATCTCCATCAATCTGAGCATCATCCAATTAAAGATGGCTGGCTGTATACAGGCGATTTGGGCTATCTTGATCGCGATGGATATCTCTATGTTGTTAGTCGTCGTGCTGATTTGATTATTAGTGGTGGCGAAAATATTTATCCGAGCGAAATCGAAGGGGTTTTATTGTCACATCCTGCGATCGCTGAGGCTTGTGTAATTGGTATAGGCGATCGCGAATGGGGAGAGGTTGTGGCGGTGGTGATTGTGACGAATACAGGGCTATCTTTGACAGAAGTTAGAAACTTTTGCGAGCAGAAATCTCTAGCCCGATACAAGTTACCTAAAGCACTCTACATTTGGGAATCTTTGCCCAAAACAGCTTCAGGTAAGTTATTGCGCCAAGAAATTCGCGATCGCCTAGAGATCGAGCTCCCCTTCCTAAGGTCTAATCCTATACTGGGAAGGGAGTAGGCATCTCAAAAGCATTGGGAATATTAAGGGTTTAGTTGTGTCCATTATTGAGATAACTACGCTTGATATAGAGTGATCACCATTTATACTTGATGCGTGGAGTACTAAAATTAAACCCGTAAAGCTAAAGTAACTCGTTGCAACTATTCAGAAAATGCTATGAGTTTAAATCGTTTTTAACTTTTTGATCTGGCTGGGAGTATCTAGGGTAATATTAAAGATAATATCTGACTTTTGAGTGTATTTCTTGGGGGAGAGTACACAATCTTATGCCTAACTTTGCCAATGGCTCTACTCTGATTGACTGACAAATCTCACCGAAACCGCGCCACAGGCGTTTTTGATTTATGAGTCAGGCTTCTTGCCTGATATGGCTTTGAGGTGTTTTTGTCAGTCAATTAGGAGATCTACACAGTTTAAATCTAGAAGATCTGCTTAATTTTATGCAAAAACCAGAAATTCCTGTCAATGAAAGCGATCGCTTAATTGCTCTAGATCGCTATCAAATTCTCGATACCTTGCCAGAGCAAGAATACGACGACTTGACACAACTGGCTGCCGATATTTGCGGTACGCCGATCGCCTTGATATCGCTAGTCGATCGCGATCGGCAATGGTTTAAATCGCGGGTGGGGCTTGATGCAACGGAGACACCGAGAGATATTTCCTTTTGCGGTCATACAGTGGCAGCTAATGAGATCTTAAACGTCCCAGATGCTACTCAAGATCCGCGTTTTGCCGATAACCCATTAGTCGTAAATGACCCTAGTATTCGTTTTTATGCTGGTATCCCTTTAAAGACTCCTGATAACTTTACCTTGGGGACTTTGTGCGTAATTGATCGCCAACCCCGCGACTTGACTGCGCTCCAGATCCAACAACTTGAAGCCCTAAGCCGTCTGGTCATCAGCCAGTTGGAGTTACGACTCAGCAATCAATC
>JBBRQX010000367.1:0-3245 GCA_038225745.1 Pseudanabaenales cyanobacterium
GAAGACAATCAAACTTCTGTAGAAATTCATGTAATCCAAGGCGAACGCGACTTGGCAGAATATAACAAGTCTATCGGACGCTTCAAATTAAGTGGACTCGATCCGCAGCCGCGTGGTGTGGCTCAGGTTGATGTCACGTTTGACTTAAATACCGATGGGATTTTGGCGGTGACGGCTAGCGATCGCCGCACGGGTGTCGAGCGGCGGGTGACGATCAAGGGTGCTTCGACTCTTGACGAAAAAGAAGTGAATAGAATGGTGACTGAGGCAGAACAATTTGCCGATCGCGATCGCTCCAAACGCGAACGCATTGAAAAATTAAATCGAGCCGATAACTTGGCTGTGGGAGCCGAGCGACAACTGAAGGAGTTAGCTTTAAACTATGGCTATAAACTCAGTTATGAACGCCGTAAACAAATTGAGGGATCGATTAAAAAGCTAAAAGATGCGATCGCCAAAGAAGATGATGCGCTGATTGATCGCGCTCAGTCGGAGTTACAGGAAGCGCTCTATGCCCTATCGACGGAACTCTATGCTGAAGATGAAGAAAATTATGATGATGATGATGACGGCGATCTATTTGGTGGCATCCTCGAAAGTATCGGCAGTTTTGCGAGTCGCAATAAGCGCGGTAAAGACGAAGACGATCGCCGCCGTCCGAATACGCGAGTGTCTTACGATGACGACGATGATTGGATGTAGATTTTACAGCGCTTTGCGCTCAAACCTGAACTAGTAAAATTTTTAAAAGGGTTGCGAAGCAACCCTTTTAAAAATTTTACTGTGGTTCGCTTGATCGGAAATTGCTGTAACTTAGGGCAGAAGTCCAGCACCACTGCCGATGCCCAAACGTTCGGCAACGCCAGAAGTGAGCGGCAACAAAGTAATCAACATCCAAAAGAGCGCGACCACACCCAAGGCTTCGCGATCGCCATCAAGTTCTGAAAATTCATTTAACATTGGACGTTCAAGATCTCGTAATAAAATCAAGATAATGCCGCCCCAGTATAGGGCAAGTGGATTAATTACGGTGGCAACCACTAGGAAAATCAACGTTAATATCGTTGTCCAACTTGTTGTACGTCGTCCATAAATCGATTGCACGATCCGACCACCATCTAGCTGACCTGCGGGCATTAAGTTCAAGGCAGTGATTGCCGAGCCGAGCCAACCCAAAATTACTAATGGATGAATTGAAATAAAGCTCGCATGTAATGCATCACCAAGGAAGAGTTTGGCTAAGGTTCCTGCTAATACCGATGCTTGAAAAATTTGACTGGGAATATCAATACTGCCGATACCGATCGCCGATAAGCGCAAACCCACCAGAAGCAAGATCAAAGATAGCAATCCACTTGCCAAGGCTGGGGCGATCGCAATATCAAACAGGGCAGTTCGATCTGGCAACGGTGAAGAAATGCGACTAAATGCACCGAACGATCCTAATTGTGATGAAGGCAAGAGAAAGGGCAAACTCATCGTTACTTTATATTTCTTTGCCATCAGACGCATTGCCAACTCGCGCAAACCTAGAATCGCACCAATACCAAGGGCAAAGGGTAAACCCACTAAATATTCTTGAGGCGTTTGTACCACAGGAATACCCGCAACTAACGCGCCCAAGTTCAATGCTGTATAGCCATTCGCCACAATTAACACTGCAATCAATACTTTTTGAGGAATCGTATTGTTGTCAATAGTGTTAACTCGGCTAGGCAGCATAATCACGACAGGTTTACGATCTTGACTTTCTACCAAAAACAGATTGTATTTATCGCCAAGGCGATCGCTTAAAGATTTGGTAAGTCGCGCATGGACAACATCAGGCTCACCGCGCAAATTCCCTTTAAAAATCGCCCCTTCTTGATAGGGAATCGTTTCGGTGACGTAATAAGTCTCAATCCCAAAAATCCCCTGCATTAATTTCATGTCTTCCGCAGGCACAGCTTTAAACATTTTTAGCTGTGTTTTGCCTTGAGACATTGCCAAGGCAATTGGAGTGGTCGGCGGACTATTGGCTAAATTATCGGGAGAATTAGGGCGATCGCCACTAGACGCGAGATCTTGTTTGAGTTTCTGTTCAATCTCTGATCTTTCCTCAGCAACGACTTTGCGTAATTGATTGCTAATCGCCACATAGGCGATCGCCGAACCGAGTAATAAAAATAATAGCGTTGTAAAATTTATAAAAACACCCGACACAAACAAACCAAAGTAAATCAGCCAAGGTGACATCAGCGCCACAAATTGCAGCCAAGAAAGTAACCCAAGCTTGCCAAACTTGCGGGAACGGAAATATCCCCAACCTAGCAAAGTGAGTGTGAGTACAAATACGGCGATCGGAAGAAGTGGAGTTGACATCATAAGAATAAATTACAGGAAATCTTAGAAATTATTGAAGACAAGCCACAATTTCCTAAGGTTTCTGACTAGTTTGGCGGTGTTTCATATCACTTTAGCGACAAACCGTAATCCCTTGGTCAGAAAATTTTTCAAATAACTCGCGTATTCCAGTTATTTTCAAAACTTTCGCGATTTTCTGTTAGCGTCAAGTATTGTAATATGCGATTATATCTAATCAACGGTAAATACATAGGCTAACTGTGGATTTGTGAAAGCGATCGCGTCAAGATAATTTGAGGTAAGGGCAGCGTGGGCATTGTTGTAGAAAATGTAGTTAAGCAGTTTGGTGACTTTTTAGCCCTAGACAACATCAATCTTGAGGTCAAAACTGGCTCATTGGTGGCGTTGTTAGGGCCATCTGGTTCTGGCAAATCTACCCTGTTAAGACTAATCGCAGGCTTGGAGACCCCCGATCGCGGCAAGATTTTTCTGACGGGCAAAGATGCCACCGATCAAGATGTACGCGATCGCAATATTGGCTTTGTATTTCAGCACTACGCCCTTTTCAAGCACATGACCATCCGCAAAAATATTGCCTTTGGTTTAGAAATTCGCAAAGAACCGAAAGCCAAAATTGCCGATCGCGTCGAAGAATTGCTAGAGCTAGTCCAACTAAAAGGTTTAGGCAATCGCTATCCGTCGCAGCTATCGGGCGGACAACGCCAACGAGTCGCCCTCGCCCGCGCCCTCGCTGTCCAGCCCAGTGTCTTACTCCTTGATGAACCCTTTGGCGCACTAGATGCTAAAGTCCGCAAAGAACTACGGGCTTGGCTGCGCCGACTCCATGATGAAGTGCATGTGACCACCGTATTTGTCACCCACGACCAAGAAGAGGCGATGGA
>JBBRQX010000368.1:0-3244 GCA_038225745.1 Pseudanabaenales cyanobacterium
ATCGTTAACCACCAATGGGTTGTCAGCAAAGCGCCGATCTTTAGTAGCATCAGGAACATTCAAGAACGCATTTTCGGCAACTGCATGACCACAAAAGGAAATATCTCGCGATGTCTCCGTTGCATCAATCCCAATACTCGACTTAAACCACTGCCGATCGCGATCAATTAAAGATATCAAAGCGATCGATGTACCACAGATACTTGCGGCTAGTTGGGTCAGGTCATCATATTCTTGCTCTGGCAATGTATCGAGAATGTTGTAGCGATCGAGAGCAAGTTGGCGATCGTGTTCATTCGATGGTATTTGAGGCTTCTGCATAAGATTTATTTCAATTAAAAAGTAGATAAAAAAGAAATGCTAAACCAATGTCGATTAAGCCAATATTATAAAATTCTAATTATTTTGAGAAAAATGGGACAAGACAACGATAAATAACTGTTAAAAATAAGTCAAATATGTTGGAATTACCCTCTTTATTCAGCATTGTCTATACCAGATATGGGGACTTTTAGGGGCGATCGCTAACTGCTCAAAACTAGTATAGAGTAATAGTAAAAGTAGTCTTTTTGAATTTTAAAAGCTAAACTTGGGGGCTTTAAGAATTCGCAACATAGGCACTAATCATTTGGGGATCTCTATTGTCTATTATTACAATTTTAAGAGTTCGATGATGCACAATTGACTAAAAATTAAGTAGGGATTAATTTATTATGATCTTAGTCACGGTCGGAACTGAACAATATCCATTTAACTCCTTAATGGATTGGATTAGCCTGTTAATGAAAGAAGGGATCATTACCGAAGAAGTTGTGATTCAATATGGATCATCAACACGCTTACCTGACGATGTGAAGATCAGTAAGGTCATGCCTGAAGCTCAATTTAAGAAAACCGTTGAACAAGCCAATGCGGTGATCGCCCATTGTGGGGAAGGCTCAGCACTGTTACTGGAAGAATTTGATAAGCCTTACATCCTAGTACCTCGCACATTTAGATTCCATGAACATGTTGACGATCATCAACTAGAAATGGCAGATGACTTAGAAAATCAAGGGATACTTATCGCCCGATCGCCTGCTGACTTGGTGAAATTTTTAAAACTAATCACTATTGCCCATAGCTCCCCAGATTTAGGCGAAGACGCGCCATTATGTGAATATCTAAGCGATCGCTATCCTAGCCAAGACCAAAACAAAATTATGCTGGTATGCTCATCGGGAGGTCATTTCAAAGGAATGCGCGGATTGAGTCAATATTGGCGACAGTTTGCTCAACGAGATTGGATTACCTTTAAAACTGGCACGACCCTAGCCGAACTCAAGAATGAAAAAACATATTGGGCACATAGTCCCACTAATAGAAATTTGCCTAATCTGGTGCGAAATTTACTGTTAGCAATTCAGGTAGTTACGAAAAAACGACCTGACATCGTGATTTCTACGGGTGCTGGCGTTGCCGTCCCATTTTTAGTCGCGGCGAAGTACCTATGTAAGAGTCAAGTGATCTTTGTTGAGTCCAAGACTCGGATTCGGGATTTGAGTCTTTCGGCGCGTCTACTGCGGTCGCTAAAAGCATTGGATCTGCTGATCGTGCGTTCTGAAGAAATTGCCCATCTGTATCCTGAGACAGTTTATATCCCCACAGGTAATAGTCAGCAATCATTAAAATCAGGTCTACATGATGTGCAGATTACGAGTTTCCAAGATACTGTCTTAATTAGTACGCCCAAAAATATTTTTAATCCTGAAGCTCGCAAACTTAAGGAAGATTTTCAACAGTTATGCCAAGCTGAAGAAAGCTTCCGCAAAATTATCATTGATATGGCGAATACTGAGTTTATAGATAGCTCAGGGATTGGGGCATTAATTTCCTGTTTACAAGTTTTACGCCAATCTGATCTTCAATTTAATAGAACCGAGCCAACAGAATTAGTACTTTGGAGTGTAAATCCACAGGTGTTATCGATTCTAAAAATGACTAAGATCGATAGCATTTTCTACATTGAGCCGTCCACTAGAACTAACCGATCGCTAAGTACCAAAAATCAAAAAGTAACTAAAACTAAAGGGCATCGCCTTGCCTCAATCTTTCATCGCATCTATCACTCGCTTATCGGTATGCCGATTCTATGTGCGATCGCCTATGGGTTGTATTTCCTTTATCCAGCGATCGAGTTAGATCCCCAAATCCCCGTACATCCATCCGTGCGTAGTTTTCCAAAACGAATCATGGATATCTTTGGCTCCTTAATTGGATTGAGTGTTACCGCAATTTTGTTTATTCCTTTAGCGATCGCCATTAAATTAGAGAGTCACGGTTCCATATTATTCCAGCAAAAACGCGCAGGACTGATGAGCAAACCCTTTGATATTTGGAAATTCCGTTCAATGGTAAAAAATGCCGAAATGCTCAAACAAAAAGTTGTAAATCAGATCGCCGATGCTGCCGATAGTAATAACTCTAATGGAGATGGCGGTAAATTCTTTAAGAATAGCAACGATCCACGAGTCACAAAAGTTGGGCGGATTCTACGAAAAACTAGCTTAGATGAAATTCCGCAATTCTTTAATGTGCTAATGGGCGATATGAGCCTTGTGGGGACAAGACCGCCAACTTTTAACGAGGTGGGGCTATATGAGTTAGAGAATGAATATACCGATGCCAAAATGACCGAGTGGAGTCGTCTTGATGTGAAACCAGGAATTACAGGTGTATGGCAAGTCAATGGACGATCCAGCGTCAAAAGCTTTGAAGAAGTGATGGAGTTTGACCTATCATATAAGCGACAGTGGAGTTTAAAATATGATCTCTGGTTGATCTTCAAAACGATCGCCGTTTTATTTAATCGTAAAAATAGTGCAGTCTAATCATGACTAAGCAAGATGACATCAACTCCACCATTAAATCCACCATTATTGCGATGGTCAAAATCTCTCGGAACAAGTTGGGCTTTTGTTTGATTTTTGTATTTTCAGTTTTAGCCATCGGTATTTTTGAAACAAAACCATCCCTAGCATTACCTTTGTCCCCTGGCGATCGGATTCGATTACTTATTCCTGAAGGCGAATTATTTAGTGGAGTCTACGAAGTCAATATAGATGGGAGTATTCAAATTCCCTATCTCGAACCTCTGCCTGTTAAAGGATTGGAAATCTCTGAAGTTAAACAAAAAATTTATCGCACTTTAATTGATCGCTAATATTTTCAGCCGCAGTTTTTAATAGTCAATGTAAGTATCTTG
>JBBRQX010000369.1:0-3243 GCA_038225745.1 Pseudanabaenales cyanobacterium
ACTATCGCATTTTCCAAAGCCGACAGACATATAATTAATCGCACATTATTCTCTTCTCAATTTCTAATGTTAGAAGATAACAATCTTTAAATTCAAACTTGAATTAACATTTTTCTCTCATTTTTCTCTTTTGAAGACTAATTATATTACCATATGACAATATGACACAAATAGTGTATATACGTGTATAACTTAATATAGACACAGTTTAAAATCAAATTCCTTCTCTCCTACTATTTCTCATAATATGACTTTCAATCCTGCTGCCCTTACTCAAGTTGCTGATTACTTTAAGGTGCTATCTGAACTCAGCCGATTACAAGTGTTATGTTCTCTGAAGTCAGGCTCGAAGAATGTCACCGAAATTATGGAAGAAACGGGGTTGGGACAAGCTAATGTCTCGAAGCATCTGAAAATTTTAGCTCAGTCGGGGATTGTATCTAGGACTCCTCAAGGAGTGAGTGTGTATTACGAGATAGTGGAGCCATTTATTTTCGATCTTTGTGAATTAGTGAGCGATCGCCTCTCTATTCGATTGCAAGAACAGTCGCAACAGTTAAAACAACTAGAAGGTTTACGGCAGTCTACATCTATTAAAGCAGGTACAAGAAAAATTAAAGGAAAAACAAAAAGCTACGCTTAAAAGTGATGTAAGTTTTCCTAAAGTCTAAAAAAGGGAGTACCGCTAAGTGTTACTCCTTTTTTGTGGAATTAGTTTGACTCTAGTATGGCGACCCCAAAAATTGAGCTAAATACAACTCGCTGCACGCTATTTTTTGATTTCTTAAATATAAACACTTTATAATATTTTGAATTAGTAATTATATTACTGTATGGTAGTATAATAATTATATAGAGTTATTGGAAAATATAAGGCTAAAACCAATGAATATTCTTAGGCGGTCTTGGAATCAAGCGCAGTGGGTACGTATGGTCGCAGGCAGTATGGTGTTGCTTAGCTTGTCTCTATCCCTCATTAATGCGAACTGGTTATTCTTAACTGCTTTTGTAGGTTTGAACTTGCTGCAATCAGCCTTTACCAAATGGTGTCCTTTGATTGTGGTACTACAAAAACTGGGAGTGAGAGAGTAAAAGTATCGATATTCAAGATTTAACATTCAAGATTTAACATTTAAAACTTAATTATTAGGAGTCGAGATTATGGCTCGTGTTGTTGTAATTGGTGCTGGAATGGGAGGACTGCCATCCGCCTATGAGTTGAGGCATGTGCTGCCCCGTGAACATCAGGTCACGCTTATTTCCAATCAACCAAATTTTACCTTTGTGCCTTCGTTACCGTGGATTGCCTTGGGATTAAAATCCCTTGAAAGCATCCAGTTAGATTTAGCAAAAACAGTTACCAAGCAAGGTATTGAGTTTATTCATGCGGCGGTTACAGCCATCGATCCGCGATCGCAACAAATTACAATCAGCGAGATCGGTTCACAAGATCAAAGCGATCGCATTCTTGATTATGACTATGCCGTGATTGCCACGGGGCCTGAACTTGCTATGGATGCTTTGCAGGGATTAGGTCCCGAAGTCGGCTATACCCAATCGATTTGTAATCCGCACCATGCGCTATTGGCTGGTGAAGCATGGCAGAAATTCTTGGTCAATCCAGGACCAATCGTGGTGGGTGCATCACCAGGCGCGAGTTGTTTTGGTCCCGCCTATGAGTTTGTATTCTTGATCCATGATCAGTTGAAGAAAAGAGGATTGCGAGCGCAAGTTCCTATTACCTTCATTACCGCAGAACCATACGCAGGACATTTGGGAATTGGCGGTATGGCAAGCTCTCGCTGGCTGATGCGTAAGTTTATGGCAGATCGAGAAATCGAACTGATGGAAAATACAGCGATCGCCCGTTTTGAACCTGAGGCTGTGCATTTAGAAGATGGACGCGTGATTCCCTCTAAATTTACGATGGTCTTGCCACCTTTTCGGGGTCCCAAATTTCTTCGTGAAGTGGAGGGATTGACGGATGCTAAGGGATTTATTCCTGTGCTGCCGACTTACCGCCATCCAAAGTTTGAGTCGATTTATGCCGTTGGTGTTGTTACTCAACTCAAGGCGATCGAACAAACGCCGATTCCTACAGGTGCACCAAAGGTGGGGCTGATGTCAGAAGAAATGGCGTTAGCCGTTGCCCATAACATTGCTTTGGAGTTGGGAGTTCTTTCTGGTAAGCAGATCAAGCCAACTTTACAGGCAGTTTGTTTTGCGGATTTTGGCAATACGGGAGCGTTATTTCTCGCCGATCCGCTTTTGCCTGACGCATCAGGGCATCGCCACCGCGCTTTAATTTATCACGGTATTTGGGTGCCTTGGATGAAGGCAGGATTTGAGAAATATTTCCTGATGAAAATGCGCCTCGGTTGGACGATTCCTTGGCTTGAGTATTGGGGCTTTCGGGCGATCGGGCTGCCCTTGGTAGAACCGATTGAAGTGGTTGCGGAACGTCTAGTCGAAGCGTTGCCAACAAAGGGCTAAAAATGGGAATCAGCAACACCCTAATTTTAAATGGTAGAAGCAGATATGGAGATTACTCTCAATCCTAGCGAATTGGAAACTCTAGCAAATCGCTTTCGAGCCTTGGCAGATCCTACCCGACTGCAAATCTTGATGGCAATTTGCAACCAAGAGCGCAATGTGCAGGATATTTGCGATCGCACAGGACTGCATCAAGGCAATGTATCTAAACATTTGCGATTGATGAAGGATGCAGGAGTAGTCGCCTGTCGGCGAGATAGTGTTTGGCGATATTACCGCGTTATTGATAAGGAGTTAATGACATTTTGCAATTTTGGTCGTAAAGATTCAATCCATTTATAAATCATTTATAAAATAAAATTAGGAGCTAACGTTATGTCATGTCAAATTCGGAAATTCTTCTCGTGGTTATTGTTGGTTGGTGCGATCGCAATTTTTGCGCTGATTGGATTAGGAATTCTTGACGCTCCTAGTGCGTCAGCAGCAATTCGGCAACTGGAAGAATCACCAAATCAAATGGTTTATCAGTCTCGACAATCGCTGCAAGATCAACATGGCAACACTTGGCAAACCATTGCTTTTAAACGTATCCGTCCTGATGGCAATAGCAGTTTTGAGTTGCGATTAGTTGGCTTCCCAAATATGGTAGCGATCGATCATGCTCAATCTTTGACCTTAACCAACTCTTTGGGTAAAACCCTCACCGCGACTGATACCTCTAGCAATATTTTCAAAGAGGGATCTCAGCCT
>JBBRQX010000370.1:0-3240 GCA_038225745.1 Pseudanabaenales cyanobacterium
CCCGCGCTGTGGGCAACAGTCGCCGCCGCCAAAACTCAACATCACTTACCACCCCTTGATTTATTGGGTGTCGTAATCCTTGGCAGTTTGGCAACTAGTGCCGCAGGTTGTGTGATTAACGATCTCTGGGATCGCGATATTGACCCGCAGGTGGAGCGTACAAAAACTCGCCCCCTTGCCGATCGCTCTCTATCGATCCAAGTGGGGATCGCCGTTTTATTAGTTTCAGGATTATGTGCTTTTTTGCTATCGACCTATCTCAACCCTCTGAGTTTTGGACTCTGTTTTGCTGCCGTGCCTATAATCGCTATTTACCCCGCTTGCAAGCGCTTTTTCCCAGTCCCACAATTAGTCCTGTCGATCGCATGGGGATTTGCGGTACTCATTCCTTGGAGCGCCGTCACAGGTGGGCTTGATCGCCATGCTTGGGAACTATGGATAGCTGTGATTACTTGGACGATGGGCTTTGATACGATTTACGCCATGAGCGATCGCGAAGATGATCTTAAAGTTGGCGTTAAGTCTAGCGCCCTCTTTTTTGGAAAATATGTAACATTGGCGATCGCGATGTTTTTAGCGATTGCCCTTGGCTGCTTGATTTGGATGGGGTGGGAAATTCAACTTGGTTATGCACACTACTTTGCTTGTTTGATAGCAGGAGTAATATGGATCTGGCAATGTAACAGACTAACTCAAGCCGAAATTCCTAGCGAGCTATACCAAAAAGCGTTTGGTCAAAATGTCTGGATCGGCTTTATCATCCTCATAGGAATGCTACCATCGACTCTAGGGCTTGGCTAACACCTACGGTCTACTCTCCCTACTCCTGATGTACGATGCCTAGCTAGTCTTAGTCTGTTAGTATTTAAGTTAAAGATAGTAGAAAAATACATGAGCAACATTACAGAAAAAGTTCAAGAAGAATTAAAGCAAGCTAGAGAAGTTTGTGAAACGAGTGGTATTGGCTCCAAGGAGTGCGCCGTCGCGTGGGATGCGGTTGAAGAATTGGAAGCTGAGTCATCACACCAAAATGAATCAAAGCCTAAAAATTCCCTCGAAGTTTATTGCGACGATAATCCTGAAGCTGCTGAATGTCGTTTATACGATGATTAAATGATTAGAGTCTACGGAAGAGTAATCTGAAATGACTGATGCGTCCAAAACTCTCCATCACTTTATTTCGGAGACCGTCAGCCTAATAATTTCTGGGATTACGAAAAAAGCTTTGCAATCCAGAAATTTTTTGTATAGCTATAAGCTGACTAAATTATCACGATGAATTACCGTCTCTTCTCCATCAAAACCCAGTAATCGTGGGATATCTTCAGATTGAGAGCCGAGAATGCGAAGGATATCGTTACTGCTGTAATTAGAGATGCCTCTGGCGATTTCTTTGCCATCGTGATCGCACAAACTCACAGACTCATTTGCTTCAAACTTCCCTTCTACTTGCGTAATTCCCGCAGGTAGAAGCGATCGCCCTCTAAGAATAACCGCTTTCGCCGCTCCATCATCTAAAAATAGCTTGCCTAATGGAACCATTCCGTAAGCAATCCAGCGTTTTCTGGCATTAACTGTTTTGGGTTGAGCCGCGAATTGTGTGCCGAAGTTTTCGCCATTAAGAATTGCGGAAATGCGATCGGGAAAAGCTCCTCGCGTAATTACAGTGCGAACTCCTGCTGCCGAAGCAATTCTGGCGGCATCAAGTTTGGTGATCATGCCGCCAGTTCCCCATTGAGTGCCACCGCACTGTGCGCCTGACGCTTGCTTCTCACCGATCGCCTGTCGGAGTTCTTGAAGCTCTGAATATTCGACAAACTCAATCGGCTGAGCATCGGGGTTTTGACGCGGATCATCGGAATATAGGCGATCGACATCGGTTAAGAGAAATAACCAATCTGCCTCAATTAGACTCGCCACTAGAGCCGAAAGCGTGTCATTATCGCCAAACTTTAATTCTTCGACCGCAACCGTATCATTCTCATTTACAATTGGTACTACTCCCATCTCTAGTAATTCACGGAAAGTTGCGTGGACATTCATATAGTGCTGTCGCTGAATTAGATTTCCGCGTGTCAATAGAACTTGGGCAACAGGTTGTTGCAAAGAGCCAAAAAAGTCGTCGTAAATCCTGATTAAGCGTCCTTGTCCAACTGCGGCAACAGCCTGTTTTTGAGAAATTTTGCGTGGGCGTTGTTTCAAACCGAGCCGACCACAACCAATCCCCACTGCGCCCGAAGAGACTAAAACCACACTATGCCCCTCGCGGCGCAGATGCACGATCGCCTCTACTAACTTAGCGATCGTCGCTAGCTGCAAATCCCCCGTTTCAGGATGACTGAGGCTAGATGTGCCAATTTTGATCACAATAGTCTGCGGTTGCATTGGTTTTGAGAGTTAGGATAAAAGACCGCTAAGTAAGCATAATAAAATCCAAAAAGCTGTGGCGCACGCGCAGCGTGCGCCACAGCTTTTTGGGTTTCAATGGTTTTTATGCTTATTTAGCGGTCTTTTATGGTAACAGGTTTTAATAACCGATCGCTGCGAGATCGGGATAGAAACTGCCAACCTTGAGACGATGAACTTCTGTTTCCATTATTCCATTAGGATAGAGCCGTAAATGTCGAAATCCTGCTGGTTGACTATCGATTTGGAACTTGTGGTTTTTAGGCTGAAACTGGATACAAGTTGAAGGTGTCACTAGACAGCGCACTGCATTATGAGGCATTTCATGAATTTGGTCAAAGTCTTGATGAGCATGTCCATTCAAGACAACTTCTATTTGAGGATGCCGATCGCATATTTCCCAAAACTCCTCTTGATTTTCTAAACAAATACCATCGATCCATTGCGAACCAAGTGGCACGGCAGGATGGTGAAAAGCGATTAAGGTCGGGCGATCGGGATACGCGCTCAGGCTACCTTCGAGCCAGTCCAACTCTGCGGATGCTAAGTATCCATGTACTGCACCAATAACAACGGAGTTAAGTAATAAAATTCGCCATTTGCCCACATCTAGAGATTGGCTTAAGTGAATATATTCGCTAGGTAAATACTTTTTCATTAGGGTCAGGTCATCATGATTACCCGCTATGCAATAGGCATGAATCCCAAACTTGTTAAGCGATCGCCGCAAGCGATCGTAAGATGCAACGCTGCCATCTTGGGTTAAGTCACCTGTCAGAAGCAATAAATCGATCTGTGGCAGAGTCTGCTTAACTTCGGCTAAAACTGCTTGAA
>JBBRQX010000371.1:0-3227 GCA_038225745.1 Pseudanabaenales cyanobacterium
AGTTCATTTTTTTTAGACAAAATATCACAATTGTATGAAAAGGCTAACCTATATTAGTAATTTCGCGCGATCGCTTACTAAAAGAGAAATTGAAGGTATTGGTAGTGTTTCGCAAACAAATAACTCTAGGGATGGGATTACAGGGGTTTTGATGTGCTGTAGTGGTATATTTTTTCAGATTTTAGAGGGGGAAGAAGATAGAATTGATATGCTCTACAAGAGAATTTTAGAAGATGATCGTCATAATGAAATTCTTTGCCTCAAATCCGAGCTAGATGTCACAGAAAGACGCTTTCCAGACTGGTCGATGGAAGTGATTGCATTGGATGAAAATAACGATATTTTGTTGCAACCAATTAAGATCATGTTGCAGACTTTGGGCGAATCACAAGCAATTTTAGCTAGCTATACACAATCAGGCGTTTTACGAGCGATTGAAAATGGAATTAATCCGCTTACTCTTACTCCTCGCTATACCGAAAAAATCATTTTCTTCGCCGATATTATTAGTTTTACGAGCATCACTGAAAAACTAGAGGTGACAGAAGTTGTGGATTTACTCAATCAGTTCTTCACTATTTGTACTAAGGCGATCGCCGCTAGAGGTGGTGAAGTCAGTAAGTTTATTGGCGATTGCGTGATGGCATATTTTGATGGCGATCGCGCTGATGACGCTTTGCAGGTAAGTTTAGACATTCTGGCTGAGCTAGAAATTTTACGCAATCAAGCCCCTATCAATAGCCCATTGCGAGTTCTCTATATCGGTATTGGTCTATCTAAAGGCATAGTATTAGAAGGAAATATCGGTTCTCAAACCAAAAAAGAGTATACCGTCATTGGGGATGCGGTTAATGTTGCTGCAAGGATTGAAGCGATGACTAGGCAGTTAAATCGATTTTTGGTGTTTTCTGCGTCTGTACGCGATGGATTAAGCGATCGCTGGCGACCCGTGAGGCTGGGTGATTTTCATGCTAAAGGCAGAGATGAGATTGTGGAAGTATATTCAATTGACGATCTGTTAACTTTTCAGAAGTCTGACTTCCAGAAGCTAAAGCAAGAAATTAAGCAACATCTTGAACTAATTAGTTGTTAGCCTCCAAAGTCGGCTTGACATTCACCGCGAGTCAATGCAATGGAGATTCCTGATTCAGAATGCATTCTCAACAAAATGGCAAGCCTCACAGAGAAATAAGCTGTCAAGATTTTTTACGAATTACCAAATTTCTATAAGGTTCAAAATGAAATCTGGTAAGACATTCTCACCTGAAAGAGAATTGGCATCTTGCAAAACTTCGACTGGTTTACCAATGCGATAGATTTCTACCTTGCGATCGCGGCGATTAATTAGCCAACCTAGCCTTGTACCGTTATCCTGATATTCTTGCATTTTTGCCTGAGTCGTCTTCAGATTGTCACTAGGAGACATCAACTCAATTATAAAGTCTGGACAAATTGGCGCAAATCGCGACCGCTGTTCCAACGTTAGAGATTCCCATCTTTCTTTTGAAATCCACGAAGCATCGGGAGAGCGATCGCTACCATTAGGAAGCTTAAAACCTGTGGATGAACCAAAGGTATAACCCGACTTGTTTCTGCGATTCCAAATCCCTAAATCGATGGTAATGCCAGCACTACGCATCCCAGTTTCTCCGCCTTCTGGAGCCATGATCGTTATATCTCCCTGAGTGTTGCGCTCAAATTGTAGGTCACTATTTTTACGACAAAGCTGAAAGTACTGCTCGTCGCTAAGTTCGATTACGGAATCTAGGCTGATGGTGAAACTATTCATAATTCCTAGCCAGATACTAAAGTTTTTGCGTAAGGTGATGATTTTAGTATAGTTGACTAAATCGTAAATTTAACTTATCAAATTCTTTTCACATTCTTGAAAGACTGTTCGCAACGCTCCCAATGTCTTTGCAATATCATCGGGAGTATATATTCCTGTCTCATAGGCTGAACCTGCGATCGCTAATTTATACTGGTATCACGCAGAAGCTTTTGCGTAATATCAGTAATTCAGTATATTATTAGAGACTATACCAACAGGAGCAGTCGAGATGAAAAGACTAATTGTTTGCTGTGATGGAACTTGGCAAAAGCTGGAAAATGTTGGTGCGAGTAATGTCTTAAAGATTACCCAAGCAACTCAGGCGACAGACGATCAAGGAATACAACAAATTGTTTTTTACGATCAAGGGATTGGCACTGAAGGCGATTTTATCGATCAATTGGGCGGCGGTGCTTTTGGTTGGGGCATCGATCAAAAGATTAAATCTGCCTATCGATTTTTGAGTCTAAACTATCAAAAAGGTGATGAAATCTATCTGTTTGGATTCAGTCGTGGTGCTTATACAGTGCGCTGCTTGGCGGGATTTATTTATTGTTCTGGATTGCTAAAGCGACCATATATTCATAAAGCTCCTGAAGCCTATGAACTCTATCGCGATCGCGATCCTGCGACCAGCCCCAGTAGCGATCGCGCGATCCAGTTTCGCGAACATTACGGCGACCATGTGCCAATTCACGCTCTATGCTGCTGGGATACTGTTGGCTCTTTAGGAGTTCCCGACTTGATTCCCCACTTTCCTTTAGATAACTGGCTCAACAAAAAATATGAATTTTTTGACACGAAAATCAATCGCTTGATCCAAAATGCTTTCCATGCGATCGCGATTGATGAAATCCGTAAGTCATTTCCAGTTACCCCGATGGATAAGAGCGATGGTGCAGAAACCCAAATTCATCAGTTATGGTTTGTGGGAGATCATGGTTGTATCGGCGGTGGAACTATAGCTACTTATGGCTTATCGGATATCACGTTAAATTGGATGATAGAGCAGGTTGAAAATCTAGGGCTAGCGATCAGCCGCGATCGCCTCGATTATAAAATCAATCCTCGCTTTGATACTCCTTTTGATAATGAACCTACTGGCTTATTTAAATTGGATGGAAAAGTTTGGCGCAAAATGGAAGGAGGTATTACGAGCCTACACGAAACGGTGAAGCAACGTTGGCAGCATGATGCTAATTACCGCCCCAAAAATCTAGTACATCTACTCCCTTCCCAGTGAAAGATTAGACGTTGCGGCGCGCCGCGCCGCAACGTCTAATTCTTGGGTTTTAATGTCTATTTCTATACTGGGAAGGGAGTAAGTACGCATTTAGGTAACTGATGTTACGCGGAGAGTCCTAAAAGCTTCACCCCCTCCCTCAGAGCAGGGCTG
>JBBRQX010000372.1:0-3188 GCA_038225745.1 Pseudanabaenales cyanobacterium
TTCGCAATTTAAAAATTGTTTTTGGGATTAAATCCCAAAAACAAAATCTTGTGTGTTACAGTTGCTGTACAACATAATTCGTCATCTCATATGCAAGATGTCATATGCTAATAATAAAAGGAGTCATAATCAATGGACAAAAAAGACAAATCAGTAAAACTGCCAACAAAGCGTGGTCAGGAAAAATTAGGATCTTTGATGAAGAAGGGAAGAGGTGAGATCGGATCTTTTGAAGTACTTGAAGACTTAATTGAAGAGACTATCGGAAATCGCGTACCCCGTGCCACACTTAATCAACTTGAGCGTGGCACAGTACTGTCATCGTATGTTAATTTGACTATCTTGGCAGGTTTTGCAGAAGAATACTTTAAGAGAACAGGGATAAAATTTCTTTTCAACACAAAGATTAGTAAGCCATATTTAGCTCATGAACTTTGGCAAATATTAACGGAGGAAATCGAACCTGAAATATGAAATATTTTGAACTTATTACAGATATGGAATTTCCATTACCGTTTTAAATTTGATTTTGAGAACCCTAACTCATTCAGCCCTCAAACCTACATCAGGTCGATGTTTTCAGTAATCAGACTTAGTATACCTACATCGATTTAAAACCAAATCAATGAAAAATACACAAACGACAGAATCTGCAACTCTCGCTAATCCCAACATAGGTATTACGCCGTTAATGATGCCAATCAGTTATGCAGTATCAGGAGCAATCGCCCTCGCTGCGATTGCCGCCTTTCTCCGCACACTATTTGATCTCGGTAAAAACTAATCATCCATGTAATAGTGATCGTCTGTGATCTTAATGAGATTACTAGGCGATCGCCAATCAAATTAATAAATTCTCAAATGGATTAGTGCCATTCCATCGATAAACACTAAAATCGCTGCGATCGCTGGTCAAAATCTTTCCACATTAGCCGCTAAATTAGGCTCACCATCAAAACAACCAATGAACTTACTTTGTTTAAGTTTTGCTAAAGAATCGGGATTATCTGTAAATGTCACCTTCCTAGCCTGTTCATTCTCTAACTCAGCAAGAAACCGACTTGCGATCGCATCTTGTTCGTCAGCAGGTAACACTTTCAATTTAGCCATCACACGTTCAAATAGTTCAGTCATGGATTAGCCCTCTTTTATCAAAGAATTACAATATATCTATTATCTCAATTTTACTTCAAACTTTATATCCATACCAGCTTTAGCCAACATAATCACCAACTTATCAATACTAAACCTCTCAATATCACCATTCATCAAATCACTAATCCGAGGCTGAGTTTCACAAAAAAACAAAGCAGCCTGTTTTTGAGTCCATCCTTGAGACTGAATGAATCGACGAATATTCAACATCAAGTCAGCGCGGATTTTGAGATTGATAGCCTCTTCAGGTGCAAAGCCCAAATCCTCAAATACATTGCTACTGCCTTGAGTAATTTCAGGAAGCGTATTTTTGTTCATTTATTTTGTGTATAGCCACATCTAATATACCTTATTTGGCATATTACGCGATCGCATTTCTATCACTATAGAAATTTATTTTGCGATCGCTGGATAATCTTTCTGTTTAAGGTTGCCAAGTATACTTAGCAACCTTGAAATTTTTACAACTTTTCAGCGAATTGGCGAATGCGATCGCAACCATCGCGAATCGTTTCCAAATTGGTAGCGTAGGACAGACGAATGCAGTTATCTAGACCGAAAGCAATCCCCGGAATCACCGCAACTTTATATGCTTCTAGTAATTTATCGCAAAATTCTAGAGAGGGAATTCCAAAGGATTTGATGCTAGGGAATAGATAGAATGCGCCGTCGGGTTTTGGGCAGGTAAATCCTGATATGGAAGTTAATAGGTCATACATGACATCGCGGCGTTCGGCAAAAGCTTTCCGCATCGTTTCCACACAGTCTTGAGAATCATTAAGCGCCGTGACCGCACCGTATTGAGCAAACGTACAGATGTTCGAGGTGCTGTGTCCTTGGATCAGCGTAGCAGCCTTGATGATTTCGGGCGCTCCTGCCAAATAACCAACCCGCCAACCCGTCATTGAGTAAGCCTTAGCAAATCCGCTACTGATCAAAGTGCGATCGTACATAGACTGACTAACGGCGGCGATACTCAGATGCGTTGCACCATCGTAGAGAATCTTTTCATAAATCTCATCAGAGACAATGTAAACATGGGGATGTCGATCTAAGACTTCAGCTAGAGCCTTAATTTCCGCAGGAGAATAGACCATGCCTGTGGGATTAGACGGAGAATTGAGAACAAAGAGCTTAGTTTTGGGATTAATCGCTGCTTCTAATTGTTCAGGGGTGATTTTGTAGCCAGTTTCCTCAGTCGTGATTACGAATACTGGGGTTGCATCGGCGAGTTTTGCCATTTCGGGATAGCTCACCCAAAACGGCACAGGAATGATTACTTCATCACCAGTGTCAAGAATTGCCATCATCAGGTTGTAAAGCGAGTGCTTACCGCCATTAGTGACAATGATTTGTTCGGGTTTATAAGTTACTTGATTGTCGCGCAGAAGTTTAGCAGCGATCGCCTGTTTTAGTTCGGGTATACCTGCGGCGGCGGTATAGCGCGTCTTACCTTGATCGAGTGCGAGTTTGGCGGCAGCTTTGATATGGTCGGGTGTATCAAAATCTGGTTCGCCAGCACTAAAGCTACAAACATCAATTCCACTAGCCTTCATCGCCTTAGCTTTTGCGTCGATCGCTAGAGTTAAGGAAGGCTGAATATTACGAAGTCTTTTTGCCAGTTGCATTTTTTCTGGAGGAGCGGAAGCAGCATTACAGGATTAACTTGGCATTGTATCAAAGCATACTTGCTTGAGTTTGCTAGATTTTTAACAATTTACGATTTAAATCCCGAAAACAAAGGCGGCGCAGAGCGCCGCCTTTATTTTCGGAAATCACGATTTGTTTGATTTCTTTATGATTTATAAGCCCGCATCATGGCTTGTGTGCATTGTTCTGCACCTTGTCCATCATCAAGTTGGCTTACTTCTTGGAATTTTTGCATAGCTAAAGCGATCGCGGGTGAATCTAAAGGAAGAGCTTTTGGCGCATTAATTTCCTGACTAATTTCTTGCACGAGGCGCAAATCCTTAAGCATATGCTTAATCGCAAAACCTGCCTGATAATCTCCCGTGGCAACTTTCATCCCCAAA
>JBBRQX010000373.1:0-3174 GCA_038225745.1 Pseudanabaenales cyanobacterium
AGACTGAGTTTGAAGGAGTACTCAATGAAGGTAAAAAGCTAGCTTGGTCGGGCGATCGCCAAATTTCAATTCGGGCCGGAAATGCGTCCTCAGTGGCTCTGAGTTATAACAATCAGCCAATCAAGGTACTCGGAAAAGAAGGAGAAGTGACTGAAAGACTATTTGGGATTAATCAACCCATTAGCGCCAAACCGAATAGTTCGCCCAATAATTTGCAATTACGAGGACTTTTGGACTTGATGGCTAATACTAATTCTCCTAACTAAACTAGAAACATGAAAAATGCCCTAGAGCAAAAAAAGACGAATAAACTTTTAATTCCCGCGATCGCCCTTGCCTTAGCGGTACTAGGCGTGAGCATTTGGCTTGTCGTCGGTCGCTCTAGTAATAACCCACCAGCACCGATACCTGCGGCCACTAATGTCAAAGAACAGGCAAATGCAATCAGCGCTCTAGGTCGTTTGGAACCACAGGGAGAAGTGCTTAAGGTTGCCTCACCCTCAACACTTGGGACATCGCGTATCGTTAAGCTCATGGTCAAAGAGGGTGATATGGTCAAACAAGGACAGGTAATCGCCATTCTCGACAGCTATGATCGCTCAGTAGCGTCATTACTTCAAGCTCAAAGCCAAGCCCAAGAAAGCGATCGCAATCTTGCCAAAATTCGCGCAGGTGCGAAAAGTGGTGATATTGTCGCTCAAGAAGGGAATGTGCTTTCTGCTGCTGCCAACATCAAATCCATCGAAGCTAATGCGACACGAATTAAGTCTGAATTAGAGATTGCTGGTCGAGATTACAATCGGTTTCTCCAAGTTTATAAAGAAGGCGCAATTTCGCAAACCGTTCTCGATACCTATCGCCTCAGGGTTGAGACTTTGCAAGGTCAGTTTCTGCAAGCCCAGCAACAAGTCCAGCAAGCAAAATTCCAATTGAGCCAGTCTCAAGGTGTACTTAGCAGTGTTAGAGAAGTGCGTCCCACCGATGTGCAGTTTGCAGAAGCTCAATTACAAACGGCGATCGTCAATATCAAGAGAGCCGAAGTCGATCTCGACTTAGCTCAAGTTCGCGCTCCGATTGATGGACAGGTTCTCAAAGTTAATTCTAAAATTGGTGAAGTAGTCAGTCAGACAAATGGAGTAATCGATCTTGGCAATACCAGTCAGATGTATGTAGTTGCCGAAGTCTATGAAACTGATATCGGTAAAATTAAGGTTGGACAGAAAGCCACGATTGAGAGCGAAGCCTTTGAAGGCGACATTACAGGCACAGTGGATCGCCTTGGTTTACGAATTGCCAAAAATGATGTGATTGGGACTGATCCTGCTGCTAAGACTGATGCGCGGATTATTGAAGTCAAGATCAAGCTAGATGAAAGTAAGAAGGTTTCAGGACTTACCAATTTACAAGTCAGAGTCAAAATCGAACCTTAGGAACGCCAAATAAAAAGCCAAATAAACCTATGATTTTTGCAGTGCCGCTTGCTTGGCTCCAACTTACTTACGAAAAAAGCCGATTATTAGTGGCGATCGCAGGTATTACTTTTGCCGTTGTCTTGATGTTCTTACAACTTGGCTTCCGTGATGCCCTATTCGATAGTGCTATCCGCTTACAGACTAGTTTGGCGGGTGATTTGGTAATCATTAATCCCCAATCAACAAACTTAATTGGAATGCGAAATTTTTCGCAACGTCGCCTTTATCAAGCTTTGGGAATGAAAGAAGTCGCATCAGTAAGCCCGCTCTATATTGGAACAGGTGCTTGGAAAATCAAAGAAGATCCAGCAGGACAAACTCGCAGTATTCTTGTGTTGGGAGCTAATCCAGACGCTAAAGTATTTAAAATGCCGGGTGCTGATATGAATATGGATCGCGTTAAAACGGAAGATGTGGTTCTATTTGATCGCACCTCCCGCAATGAATTCGGTCCAATTGTCGGCGAATGCGGCACTTTAGCATTAAAGACTAAATTTAGTGATGATGCTTTTGCCTGTAACAATTTAGTCCAACGAGAGGTGGCTAATCGTAAGGTCACGGTTGGCGGCTTATTTGAGCTAGGTGCATCTTTCGGAGCCGATGGCACGATGATCACGAGCGATACTAACTTCTTACGAATTTTTGATTCTCGACGCTCAGGATTGATCAATGTAGGCTTAATCACTTTGAATCCTGATGCATCTCCCTATGTAGCGATGCGAAATTTTATCCTCAGTCAGCCTAGTGACACCGTTGTTCTTCCTCGTGAAAAGTTGCAGGTCGATCATAAGAGGATTCGGGCTTTATTTCAAGCCCGTATGGGTGCAGATGGCAAAATCATTAGTGAAGAAAATAAAGATAAAGTAATTATCTCCAAAGTAGATCTGACCATTGACGATCTCCAAAAAACTCAAGATGCAGCGATCGATGATACCCGCATCCTGACTATGCAAGGCTATGTCAATTTTGAAAAAGGCTATTGGCAAAAGAGTACCGCGATCGGGTTTATCTTCAGTTTGGGGACGGTGATGGGCTTCATCGTCGGCATCGTGATTGTCTATCAAATTCTTTATACTGATGTTTCCGATCACCTCGCCGAATACGCAACCCTCAAGGCGATGGGCTATAGTAACTTTTATCTAGCGCAAATCGTCATTCAAGAATCTTTTGTATTATCAATTCTGGGCTTTATTCCTGGATTAGGAATTTCTTTTTTCTTATACAATCTCACCAAAAATGCGACATTATTGCCGCTATATATTTGGGATAAAGCGATTCCTGTAATGATCTTAACGATTGTGATGTGTGTGATTTCGGGAGCAATATCACTTCGCAAAGTCCAATCTGCCGATCCTGCGGAAATTTTTGGTTAATAATTTCACCATTTCACCAAAAAAGTAAAGAGGGCGCGATGCGCTGTCTTTACTTTGGTAGTATTGCAAATCTGTGGAAGTGGAAAATATAGCTGTTGGCATATTCCATCAATTGACGTAGATTTTGTCATGTTATCTAAATTTTGCCTCCACAGCTCTAAGTAGGCAAGCATAATTAAACCCAAAACCCAAAAAGCTGTAGCGCACGCTGCGCGTGCGCTACAGCTTTTTGGGTTTTGGGTTTAATTATGCTTGCCTACTTAGAGCTGTGGAGGCAAAATTTAGATAACATGACAAAATCTACATCAACTGATGGAATATGCCAACAG
>JBBRQX010000374.1:0-3172 GCA_038225745.1 Pseudanabaenales cyanobacterium
AAAATGCGCCAAGTAGGGCGAGAGAAAACATCATTTTTAATAATTTTGAGCCTTCTGAAGATTCTTTCATCTCTACATCCATCCCATTGCTGTTACAGAAGTCAACCCACTTAAAAACATCTCTTTAGCACTAAGAGCGCGACTTCCCTCACCCGCAATGACGTAATAACGCCGCCTTGCGCCAGTGAGTTCCTCTGGAGTTTCATCACCCCACCGCGAAGTCACAAAACCCTTTTCTTCCAGACGCTTTAGAGTTGGGTATAGCGAACTAAAACCAATATTGCGTTTACCACTACTCGCCTTAGCGATCGCATCAATAATCTCCAAACCATAACGTTCGCGATCGCGCACCGCATACAACACGATCTCCTCAGTGGGCGTAAGGTCTAGCGGATCATCAGATTTTTTACGAGCCATAATCTAATATACATACAATTTATAGTTGATTATACATTAAATAGATATATAGTCTATAAAAAATCAAAGTGATGAAACAATTTGAAGAATAGGCGATCGCCGATTTAAGGACTGAGATTGGACATTGGGAAAGCGACACTGTGATTAACCCAAATCATAGTGGGGTAGTGGTTATTCATTTCTACAGATTTGTTATAGACTATTTTGGTAAACTACTCGCGCATCTAGACCAAGCCCTGATCGCATAATTACTTTTAAAACTTCGGCGCGATCGCGATCGGGATAGCCTTGCACCATGATGATATTGCCGAAACGCGAAGAAATGATTTTTGCTGATGGAACGGCACTTCGCACTTGATTAAGAATTTGCTCATCTGAAGATGGAATCACGACCAAATAGGGAACCGTATTGATCGCTGCTGGTGGAACTAAAGCGGCTAGTTGGAGGTTGTAAGGAATTGGGATCGCTTGGGCTGTAGGTATGATTGTGGGGGCGGTGGGAGTTGCAGGAATTATTTGTGGTGGTGGACCGCTAGGGATAAATTGCGATCGCGGTGGTGTAAAGGGCTGTAGTGGAATGGCGGGAATTGGATCGCGATCAATTAAAACTTCGTTTGGGTTTAATGGCTCGGCAAATATTGATGGCGCGATCGCCAAAACGATTATGCTTGTGGCGATCGCGCTGAAAAAACTAGGCTTACATCGCATACTGGAATTCCTCTTAACCAACAGAAAAACAAATAAAGAGTAAATAAACAAGGTGCAAAGCGCCCTTTTTATCGCTACACGAAGATCAGCGATCGCGTACCTGCGATCACTTCACCAATGCGATCGCTTACAAAACCTTGCGATTGAAAATAGGCGATCGCCTCATCTACTTTCGCAGGATCGACAACTACTGCCATGCCAATCCCCATATTAAAAGTATTGAACATATCCAGCTCAGGAACTTCACCTTCAGCCGCTAGCCACTGAAACATGGCAGGAATCTGCCAACTATTCCGAACAATCTGCACCGCTTGACCATCACCAAGGCAACGGGGCAAATTTTCAGGCAAGCCGCCGCCTGTAATATGGGCGAGTCCGTGAATGCCTAGATTTGCCTTGAGTGCTGCCAAAACTGGCTTGACATAAATCTGGGTCGGTGTGAGAAATACTTCAGCCAAAGTCAAATCTTTAGTTTCTGGCGAAATTTTTAACTTTTCACCCCAGCCATAACTTTTGGTTTCAATGATTTTACGAACAAGGCTATAGCCATTGCTATGAATACCCGAACTGGCTAAACCAATCACGACATCACCGATGTTTACTTGTGTACCATTGAGCATTTCTGACTTTTCGGCGATCGCCACACAAAAGCCCGCCGCGTCATATTCGCCGACACCGTAAAACCCCGGCATTTCCGCCGTTTCGCCGCCAAGCAATGCACAACCTGCCATCTGACAACCATCAGCGATGCCCTTGACGACTTCCGCAAGTTGATCGGGTTCGAGTTTGCCTGTCGCTAAATAATCTAAGAAAAATAATGGCTCTGCGCCAGAGGTCAGCACATCATTTACACACATCGCCACGAGATCGATGCCAATTGTGTCGTGTTTATTTGCTGCTTGAGCAATTTTTAGCTTCGTGCCAACGCCGTCTGTGCCTGAAACAAGAACGGGTTGCCGATAACCTGTAGGTAATTCAAAACAGCCACCAAAACCACCGAGATCGCCCAGTACGCCTAGACGATGGGTTCTCGCAACCGAATCGCGAATTTTTTCAACGAAGGTACGACCTGCTTCGATGTTTACACCCGCTTGACGATAATCCAAAACCTCTAACTCCCAATTTGATCACTTTTTGAAAGGATTGCAAAGCAATCCTTTCAAAATATTACTTGTCTAACTCATTCTTTAAAAATAATTGCTTCGCAATTATTTTTAAAATATTTATTACTTGCCCAATTCGTCAGCACGACGGGTTGCCGCAAGCACGGCTTCTATCATAGCGGAACGAAAGCCCGCTTTTTCTAACTGGGCGATCGCCGCAATAGTTGTTCCCGCAGGACTGGTGACTTGATCTTTTAACTGAGCAGGATGTAGCTTAGTTTCGCTCAATAATTGCGCTGTGCCTAACACGGTTTGCGTGGCTAATTGCATGGCGATCGCCCTCGGCAACCCTGCTGCCACACCACCATCCGCCATCGCTTCCACCATCAGCGCAACGTAAGCGGGCCCTGAACCAGATAGTCCAGTCACCGCATTCATCAGCGATTCAGCAACTTCGACAACCGTACCGATCGCCTCAAAAATTTTTCGCACAGCCTCAAGCTGCGCTATGGTTACTGATGCATTAGGGGCGATCGCGGTCACCCCTGCACCCACTTGCGCTGGTGTATTTGGCATGGCTCGGATAATTGATTTAGAGGGAAACATCGCCTCTAATTGCGCCAAAGTCACACCAGCCAAAATCGATACAACACAGTCCGCAGGTGCATTTGCTAGCCCGATCGCGGCTGCATTTAGCGATTGTGGCTTAACTGCCAATAGCATAATCTCGGCATTAGCCGCTACCAGATTATTTGGCGTAACTTGTACGCCATACTTTTTTGCCAAGATGTCGCGACGTTCTTGGCTCGGATCGCTCACGCAGACATTAGATGGCAGATAAACATTACTAGAGATTAGGCGAGACAAAATTGCCTCACCCATCACACCGCCACCAACAATACTGATTTGAGCTTTCAAGGATTTATTAAACTACTAAAGTTGCG
>JBBRQX010000375.1:0-3171 GCA_038225745.1 Pseudanabaenales cyanobacterium
CCTTACAGCCCGAAATATTATTAATGGATGAACCATGTAGCGCCCTTGATCCTATCTCTAGCGAAATAGTGGAAGATTTAATCATCCGTCTGCGTAATCACTACACTCTAATCATTGTTACCCATAATCTTGCTCAAGCCCATCGTATCGCCGATCAAGTTGCACTATTTTGGGTACAAAATGGAGCAGGATCATTGATCGAGTCGGGTACAACTGCTCAGGTATTTGAGCGACCTCAACATCCGCTTACCCAAGCTTATATTAATGGACGCAAAGGTTAAAAAGACAGAAGCTTTATGTAATATCCATCTCGCATTCATCTAGCACTCATGCAGAATATGACAAGCTAATTGCGTAACGTAGCTGTACTTAAACATCTGTGAGAGGCGATCGCATTCTCATCATATTTTTACCTGTGATCGAGAACTTGCGATCGCCATAGTTAGGCGATTTCTTGGAAAGATTTTACCGTGGTTGTGCCGCGCTTCGCGCGGCACAACCACATTCTGGTTTTAATAAATCGGGTACTTTTATTGTTAGAGATCACCTTATCTACCCCTGCTTATTTTCTTTAAGCATTTTTTTATACTCTTGATCTGCCAAATCCTCCTCAGTGGTGTAAGCGAGATTATTTTGATCAATCACCTCTTGCTTGGTGGCAAAGGTACGCGCAAAATCTAGCTTTTCGCGCAGAGTTGTCGATGGCTTTTGCAATTTTTCTGCATTGATGAACCGTTTTTGGTTGCGATCGCCGATCCCGCGATTCAAAAATTGCAAGACAAAGTAGCGCACCGCAGGGGTGGATAGGAATAAAACTGCGTAACCCAAAAGAAAGGTCATAGAAGAATTAACTAAGCCTAAAAACCCGCCTTCTTGCAATGTTTCAGCCAGTCTAGGATTGCCGAGTAAGTTACTGAGATATAGCGCCGAGACTAAGTAAAAAACACCTAACCCAATGGAAAGAGCAATTTTGCCTTGGGGAGCTTGGCTAAATTTCCAGATTTTTTCTTGTAAATAGGAACTACTAGTTTTCGACTTACGCTCAGAAGCAACTTTTTGCAACTCAGGAAATTTATAAGCAAGGGTTCCAGCGTCGCTGACTTCTGGGAAACCGTTAAATTTTGACAAAACAGGAATCACAAAATATTCGTCACCTTCTAAGCGGCTAGTTTCATCGAGGTATGGCGCAATTTGTTCAGCAATGACAACGCCATTGTGACTGCGGATCATTGAGGCGATCTCGCGCCAACGGCGTTCATCTAGATCGGCGTTGGGGTTGCCATCGCCAAACAAAAATGAAAATACACTTTCTAGAAAGTTCATTTCATCGGGATCGCGCTGGCGCAATCGTTGCGGCTCGTAATAGTTGGGCGCAAACATGATGAATGGGTTGCCGAAGGGATTGCCCCAACCGCCTAAGAAGAAAAACCCACCGCCACCGCCGCGATTGTCGCTACGGCGATCATCGCGATCGTTACTACCCTTTTGACTATTCAAGGCGATCGTGGCAGCAATGATGCCAAGTACCACAATCAAAATTGAGACAATTAGCAAAATGCCAAAAGAAATACGGATCGCGTAAAACACCCATTTCCAAACGCCTTTGAGTGACTCTTTGACTTGTAGCCAAAATGAACGACTGACAAGGATATCGCGAAAATTTGGTGCGAATTTATAAGCAACTTCGCCCGACTCGGCAACTTGGATATTGCCACCCGTCTCGGAAGCAAGCGCTAAAATTTCGCGCTGTGCTGTATTTAGATCAAGTCCAGACTGTGCCGCCACATCGCCTATCGTGACTCGATAGTTGAGTTTTTCGACGGCTTCCATCACTGCTGTACGCGGAGCCATATGCTTTCCCTAATCGAACGTCTAAGACTATTATGATTGAAATAGTTAACAACTAGCGCATCAACAGTTTTAGGATATCCGTCATGCCACAAGAACCAACGCGATCGCCTGCAAATCTAGATTTCACTTCGGGGGACGATGACTCTGATTTTGGGCTAACACCTGAGCAGGAAGCCGCCATGCTGGCTGAATATGGTAATGGTGATGACTCACAGTACGATCTTCAAGATCCTGACGCTGAAACTGAGCAAAAACAAGGTCTGACTCAGGAGCCTAAAACAACTGATGGGTTCAGACATTTTCGTAATCATTACATTGGCAATATGGATCTGTTTGCCGATAAGCAAACCGTGATGAAATATCTGGATGCTCATCAGGGCTGGTTTAAGCGTTGCGCTCATCCGTTTAAAGCTGATGCGATCGGTGAAACTGGCTATGCGATGGGAATTGGTCACGTTGGAGCCTTGAGTTTTAAAGTCGATGCGAGGGTGGGGCTAAATTTGCTGCCGCCCGATGAAAATTGCGTTTATGCAATTGTGACGATTCCCATCCCCGATCAAGAGCCACAGGTTTATGAGGTGGATTTTCAAGCGGAGATGCGCTTACAGGAGAAAATCTTGGAGTTAAGAGCAGGTGAAAAATTAGGAGATAATCCATTAATTACTGCTATTGAATGGGATTTACATCTCACGGTTTCACTCCATTTTCCTGGCTTTGTCAAAAAAATGGGCACAGATATGATTCAAAAAACAGGTGATAGCGTCCTTGGCTTTATCGTGCAACGGGTTTCTAAAAGCTTGACGGCGAAAGTGCAAGATGACTTTCATAAGACGCACGAAATCAAAGTTCCCAAACAAGTTAAATTGAGAAGATGATTTATACCTTTGCGATTTTGCTTGCGCCTGCTCCATCAGATTTGCCGTTAGGGCTTACGGGTAAGCCAATTCAATACTTTCCATCCGATCGCCTGATTGCAGTGATCGAGCCTGATGTGGATATTGAAGCGCTGAAACTTTTGCCAGAGCAATCACTCATGCAAGCGATCGTCCATCACGATCGCCTAATTTGTGATTTGTTTAACGATCGCACTTTATTACCATTGCGATTCGGGACTGCCTTTGTTTCTATTGAGGCTTTAGCAACTTATTTAGAAGCAGAATCTGAAAAGTTATTCGCCAGTTTAGAAAGACTAGAAGGTTATGCCGAGTTTTTGATTACGGGATCGGCGATCGCGTCAAAAGTGGAAGCGGCGGCGAACCTTAAGGGCAAAGATTATCTCCTCGCTAAGCGATCGCAATATCTGCAACAAGAACGATGGCG
>JBBRQX010000376.1:0-3161 GCA_038225745.1 Pseudanabaenales cyanobacterium
ACCTGTATCAAGCACAAAAAAGTCGGGGATCTGTGCGTTTACAGACAACGTATCTTTTCGCTACCTACTTATTTGGGAATGCTTCGCCCAAACCGCGCAACGCAGGGACAGTTTATCGATTAAGGCGAAGAGGGTTTAGCATTTGCGGAGTGAGATTTTGGTGATGAGTTGAGATATGGTGGCGCAAATGCTAAACCCCTACCAGTGGGATATTCTTTTTTAGAAATCTTCTAACTGCAAATAAGCTCAGATTATATATATTATTTGGATTTATCATGGTGGCTTATATTGTCAAATGTACCGCCAGTAGCTATCGTATATATAAAGATAGAGTTGAATATATTAATACTATTCATTTTTTCTGATTATTCAGATTTAACATGGCTATCCCCGTAGTAATAAATACTTATCTGTTTTTTATAGATTACTTAATTTCTACAACTAGCCAAAAAACGTCTGTGAATTAGCTGCGAAAAGCTGACTACTGCAAGTCAGCCTTAAAAGTGCGCCAAGCGTCATCTCATTTTTATTTTGTATTAAAATTTAAAATTTGATGTTTTAAGCGAACCGATCGTAGCTAAGATCAATAGTCGCGATCGCGCATCTACATCTTTTGATAGATACAATCGCAAGAACTTCAATTTTTTAGAGATTCGTAAGGATACTGACTTAAATTATGGCGATCGGTATTGGAATGATCGAGACCAGAGGTTTTCCCGCAATCGTAGAAGCGGCCGATGCCATGGTCAAGGCTGCTCGTGTCACCCTTGTGGGTTACGAAAAAATCGGTAGTGGACGGGTAACTGTCATCATCAGAGGTGATATCTCTGAGGTGAAAGCATCCATCGCTGCTGGCGTTGAAGCTGCAAATCGGGTTAATGGGGGCGAAGTTGTTTCGACTCACACCATTGCTCGACCACACGAAAACTTAGAGTATGTCCTACCAATTCGCTATACGCGAGAAGTAGAGCAGTTTGCTTTTTAGATTTAACTTTGAAATTTGCCTTTTAAATTTACTTATTAAAGATTGTCTCAAAAAGATTCTCTCAAAAAAGTATCAAAAGACTGAATTTTCATTACTTTTCACTAATTTCATTATTTATTTTTTTAGGAGAACATCAGTTATGGCGATCGCAGTTGGAATGATTGAAACCCTTGGTTTCCCCGCAGTTGTCGAAGCAGCAGATGCTATGGTCAAGGCGGCTCGCGTCACCTTAGTTGGCTATGAAAAAATCGGTAGTGGTCGCGTCACCGTGATCGTCCGTGGCGATGTATCTGAAGTTCAAGCTTCAGTTGCCGCAGGTATGGAGTCGGTCAAGCGTGTAAACGGCGGACAAGTCCTTTCCACCCACATCATTGCGCGTCCTCACGAAAACCTCGAATATGTTCTACCGATTCGCTACACCGAAGAAGTTGATCAGTTCCGTGACAATGTTAATTCCATCCGTCCTATGAACCGTCCATAGTTTAGAGATCAACTAGCGCGATCGCTTGCATGTTCTCGTTTTGCTGCTAATTACCTTAAAAACGTTTTAAAAAGCTTGGTTTCGCCAAGCTCTTTAAAACGTTTCTGGGTTTCCATATGTTCATGTACTTATAAGCAAGATGCAAATCGCTAAAGTTTGCGGTACGGTCACCAGTAACTACAAAGAGCCAAATTTATCTGGCACTAAGTTTCTACTTTTGCAACTCGTCGATCTGCAAGGAGAGATGTTGCCAGACTATGAGGTCGCCTCTGACACAGTCGGTGCTGGTGTCGATGAATGGGTGCTATTTGCCCGTGGTAGTGGCGCAAGACAAGTGCGAGATAGTGAAAACCGTCCGATTGATGCCGCCGTAATTGCCATCATCGACACAATTAGCCTGAGCGATCGCACTCTCTACAGCAAAAAATATAGTGAGAGAAGGCAATAGCCGTGGTAGTTCGTAGTTTTGCTGCCCCCCCTACACCTTGGTCTAGGAACTTGGCAGAACCCAAAATCGATCCATCTGCCTACGTTCATTCTTTTTCCAATTTGATTGGCGACGTACATATTGGCGCTGATGTTTTGATTGCCCCTGGCACTTCGATCAGAGCTGATGAGGGTAATCCTTTTCATATTGGTAACAACACGAACGTTCAAGATGGTGTGGTTATTCATGGACTTGAAAAAGGTCGTGTGCTTGGCGATGACGGTCAAGAATATTCCGTCTGGATTGGCGATCGCACATCCATCACGCACATGGCTCTAATCCATGGACCAGCCTATGTAGGCGACAATTGCTTTGTCGGTTTCCGCTCGACCGTATTTAATGCGCGAGTCGGAAACGGATGCGTTATTGCCTTACATGCCCTTGTTCAAGATGTAGAAATTCCTGCGGGTAAATATGTTCCTTCTGGTGCGGTGATTACAACGCAGCAACAAGCTGACGCACTGCCAAATGTGCGGGAATCAGACCAAAACTTTGCAAGTCATGTTGTCGGTGTCAACGAGTCCTTGCGACAAGGGTATCGCTGTGCTGCTGATATGGCCTGCATTACCCCAATTCGTCAGCAGAACTCGTCACCATCAATCCCCAATTCTTCGGCTGACATTAGTACGCCAATTAATAAGCAAGATTTTAATTCAACTAATCAAAACTTTACAAATACAAACGCACAGAGGAACAAACCTATGAATGGGGATTTAGCGCAGCAAATACGACAACTTTTAGCTCAGGGCTACCATGTTGCGGCTGAGTATGCCGATGAGCGTCGATTTCGTACTGGCTCTTGGCAGTCCTGTGCAATTCCACACACATCTGAAGCTTCGGCGGTGATTTCGGCTGTGCAAGCGGCTCTTGTCGAAAACGAAGGCGAATATGTGCGTTTGTTTGGAGTCGATACCAAAGCCAAGCGTCGTCTTGCGGAAACAATTATTCAACGCCCCAGCGATAAACCTGCGGTAATCAGCAATGCTCCTTCTAGCAATGGATCGAGTAGCTACAGCGCACCCAAACCTTCAGCCAATGGTGCGGCTACTGCTAACAATACTGATATCGCGCTTCAAGTGCGCCAACTGTTAGCACAAGGCTATCGCATCAGCACTGAGTTTGCCGATGCGCGGCGCTTCCGTTCTGCGGCTTGGTTGACTGGACCTGCGATCGATGCATCTAATGAAGCCACAGTAATTTCCGCATTA
>JBBRQX010000377.1:0-3123 GCA_038225745.1 Pseudanabaenales cyanobacterium
GGCAAGAAGGAGAACTGCAAGAAGGACTACCAGTTAGATTTATCGCTGAAACAGGCAAAATCGAGATTGGCGTATGACACAGCGTATTTTATAAATTGGTGATGTCGTAACAGCACATTGTGGCAGTCTGTCATCTCAGGAATATGCTGCGATCGCTAAAGCACTTCAGCAAATAATGAAACCTTATTTTTAATCAAGTTGCGATCGCCTTTACATACAGTTTTTCAAGAATGCGAAAATAACATGTAGTCAGGCAGTCGCGAATTTTTTTCATTAGAAATTACGGCAATGTCAGGAAACCGTGAATAATTGCTCCCCAAAACATAAATTATCAGTTAATAAATATCCAACATCCCGTAGTTTATGCTTGGATAAGACATCGGGCATTACCCGCCGCCTTAGGGTCAGCAAATCGGCATATTTAAGACAACCAACCATTCAGGAATAATTCTATGCAAACAGATGTTGCTAATCAAACCAGCAATATTACGGTAGAAGACGATCGCACAGGTTTAAGTATCGAAACCCTTAAACGAGCCTTTGCCGATAACCTATTCTATATTCAAGGCAAGCTGGCTATTCTCGCAAACTTCACCGACTATTACATGGCGTTGTCGTACACTACACGCGATCGCCTGTTACAGCGTTGGCTGCAAACCCTCAAGGTTTACCACGAACAAGACATTAAAACCGTTTATTACCTGTCTGCCGAATTTTTGATGGGGCGACATCTTGGTAATAGCTTGATCAACCTCAATCTATACGAATCGATTGAGCAAGCCGTCAAAGAGTCAGGACTAGACCTGACCGAAATATTAGAGCAAGAACCCGATCCCGGTCTGGGCAATGGCGGTCTCGGACGTTTAGCCGCCTGTTTCCTTGACTCCCTCGCCACCCTCGAAATTCCTGCGATGGGATATGGCATTCGCTACGAATTTGGCATTTTCCACCAATCAATTCAGCATGGTTGGCAGGTCGAGATCCCTGACAAATGGTTGCGCTGTGGCAATCCTTGGGAAGTCGTGCGTTACGAATCCACTGTTCAAGTCAAATTTGGCGGACATACGGAAATCTATAACGACGATCGCGGTCGTCCGCATACCCGTTGGATTCCTAGCTTCACCGTTGAAGGCATCCCCCACGATACCCCCGTTCCCGGTTATCAGACGAATACGGTTAACACGCTTCGTTTGTGGAAAGCAGAAGCAGGCGAAGACTTTAACTTCCAAGCCTTTAACTCTGGCGACTATGACGGCGCGGTAGCGACCAAGATCAAATCGGAAACTATTTCCAAGGTTCTCTACCCCAACGACAACACCCCTCAAGGTCGTCAGTTGCGTTTAGAGCAGCAATTCTTCTTTGTGTCCTGCTCACTGCAAGACATCATTCGCCGCCATCTCAAAAAATATAATCGCCTCGATAATCTCCCTGACCATGCCGCCGTTCAGCTAAACGACACCCACCCCGCAATCAGCATCGCCGAAATGATGCGTTTGCTCGTGGATGATCATGGATTATTCTGGGATGAAGCATGGCGGATTACCCAAAGCACCTTTGCTTATACCAACCATACTCTCATGCCTGAAGCTCTAGAAAAATGGGGCGTGCCTCTATTTGAAAGCTTACTTCCCCGTCATTTGGAAATCATTTACGAAATCAATCATCGCTTCTTGCAAGATGTGCAGACTTGGTATCCTAATGATGAAGAGTTGCTGTCGCGCTTATCGATCATCGAAGAAGGTCGTGGCGAGAAAAAAGTCCGCATGGCAAACCTTGCAACTATTGGCAGTCACGCTGTCAATGGGGTCGCAGCATTGCACACCGAGCTACTCAAGCAAGATGTGTTGAGCGATTTTTATAAGCTCTCACCAGAGAAGTTTAATAACAAAACTAATGGTGTCACGCCTCGCCGTTGGGTATTGCTAGCCAATCCTGCTCTATCTGCATTGATCACAGAGAAAATCGGTGATACTTGGCTGAAGCATCTGGATGAACTTCGTAAACTTGAAGCTTTTGTGGATGATAAGGATTTTCGCGATCGCTGGCGACAAATCAAGCAAGCCAATAAGCAGAAGCTTGCGGATTACATCATGACTCACAATTGCGTAGAAGTTGATGTCAACTCGATCTTTGACATCCAAGTAAAACGGATTCACGAGTACAAGCGTCAACATCTTGATTTGCTGCATGTCATCGGGCTGTATCTGCGAATCAAGCAAAATCCAGATATTCAGATGACTCCCCAAACCTTTGTCTTTGGTGGCAAAGCGGCTCCTGGCTACTTCATGGCGAAGTTAATCATTAGGGCGATCAATGCCGTTGCTGATGTGGTCAATCGCGATCCTGATGTGCATGGACGGATTAAGGTTGTCTTCTTGGCGAACTTCAGTGCTTCCCTTGGTCAATTGATTTATCCTGCTGCTGACTTATCTGAGCAAATCTCTACCGCAGGTAAGGAAGCTTCTGGTACTGGCAACATGAAGTTCACGATGAACGGCTCGTTGACGATTGGTACTTTGGATGGAGCTAATATCGAAATCCGCGAAGAAGTCGGTGACGATAATTTCTTCCTCTTCGGTCTAACGGCGGCGGAAGTTGCGAAAACGAAATCTGACGGCTACAATCCTCGCGACTACTACAATAGCAACGAAGAACTTCGCAATGTTCTCGATCGCCTTGCGATGGGATATTTCTCGCCTGGTGAGAAGGACTTGTTCAAGCCTTTAGTTGATTCACTCTTAGATCGTGATGACTATATGCTATTGGCTGATTATCAAGCCTATTCAGATTGTCAAGCTAAGGTTGCGGACGCTTACAAAGATGTCGAGCATTGGACAACGATGAGTATTCTCAATGTGGCGCGTTCTGGGAAGTTCTCCAGCGATCGCACCATCAAGGAATACTGCGATGAGATCTGGCATGTAAAACCTGTAAAAGTGGAATTACAACCATACGATCCCGCTAAAGCAACTCTCAATATTGGTGGTTAATCGTTAGCCAAAAAGAAGAAAGGCTCGCTAAGCGAGCCTTTCTTCTTTTTGGCAAGATTCTAGATCAAGCGGTAATTTAGATTGAACAGACAAGGAGCTTAAGCCCCTTGTCTTTCATAAAAGTCATCAAACA